>CAMVBO010000182.1 GCA_947165745.1 uncultured Clostridia bacterium
GTACTATCAGATTGCCCGCTGCTTCCGCGACGAGGACAACCGCGCCGACCGTCAGCCGGAGTTCACCCAGTGCGACATCGAGATGAGCTTCATCGACGAAGAGGACATCTATGCCAACGTGGAGCGCGTGTTTGCCCGCATTTTCAAGGAGATCAAGGGCATTGACCTGCCCCTTCCCCTGCCTCGCATGCCCTGGATCGAGGCCATGGAGCGCTACGGCAGCGACAAGCCCGACACCCGCTTTGGCATGGAACTGGTAAACTTGACGGAGGTCCTGGGACAGACCGGATTCGTGGTGTTTGACAGCGCCATCGAGGCCGGCGGCCGTGTGGAAGCCATCAACGCCAAGGGTCTGGCCTCCATGACCCGCAAGCAGATCGACGGCTACGCCGAGTTCGTCAAGACCTATCGGGCCAAGGGACTGCCCTACATGACCTTTACCGTCGACGGCACCGTGAAGAGCAGCTTCAACAAGTTCATGACCGACGAGCTGGTCGCCAAGGTGCGCCAGGCCATGCACGCCGAGCCCGGCGACATCATCTTCTTCGGCGCGGACAGGAAGAACGTGGTATGGCAGGCACTGGGCGCGCTGCGCTGTGAAATCGCCCGCCAGAACGGCATGATCGATCACAACAAGTACAACCTGTTCTGGGTCACCGAGTTCCCGCTGTTCGAGTACAGTGAAGAGGAGGAACGCTGGGTGGCGGCCCACCATCCCTTCACCAGCTGGTATGCCGAGGACAACGTGTACCTGGATACCGACAAGGAGAAGGTGCGTTCCCGCGCCTACGACCTGGTGATGAACGGCATCGAGCTGGCCAGCGGCTCCATCCGCATCCATCGCGCGGACATGCAGGCCCAGATGTTCGACATGATCGGCCTGAGCCATGAGGAGGCCCACCATCGCTTCGGGTTCCTGCTGGACGCCTTCAAGTATGGCGCGCCGCCCCACGGCGGCCTGGCCTTCGGCATCGACCGCCTGGTGATGCTGCTGACCGACAGCGACAGCCTGCGGGACGTGATCGCCTTCCCCAAGGCCACAAGCGCCAACTGCCTGATGATGGAGACGCCCGCCGACGTGCGGCCAGACCAGCTGGAGACGCTGAAGATCAAAGTGGATTTGGCGGAAGAGAAATAGTCATTATACGACACGGCAGAGCCCCGGATATGCAATGCCTCCCCATTTCAATGGGGAGGCATTTTCAGGCGCGGAACGCTCTTCCTGTTTTACCACAATTCCACGATCTCAACGCCCGGGAAGTAGGTCTCGATGATCTCCCGGGCGTTTTTCCCGTCCTCGGCCAGCTGATAGGCGCCCCACTGGGACAGGCCGACGCCGTGACCGAAGCCGCGGCCTGTGAAAGTGACCTCATCACCATCCACCTTGACCTTGTCGATCAGCGTGCTGCGCAATTTATTGGCCCCGATCTGGATGCGGAAGGAGGGCGCGGACACGCTCTCGCCGTTGACCAGAAGGGTTTTGGCGCGCCCGGATTCGCCCTTCTCGCCCAGCTTCACGCTGCTCACCTTTTCGCTGATCTTCACACCCGCGTCCGCGCAGGCCTTGGCCACCTGGTCGACGGTGAACGTCGCCGTCCACTCCTTCGCTTCGTCGGGGGCCTTTTCGGATTCGACGGATTCGGTGGGCTTCAGGTATTCCGGGTCGCCGTCCTTGTAGTCAAGGGCCACGGAGGGCAGTTCCGTCATGCCGCCGGAATGGGCGTGGAACCAGGCGTTGGGAAACTCGCCTTCAAAGGCCATCACCAGGCCCCGGGTCTCGCCGACGGCGTTCTGCACCCGGCTGTTGACGCTCGAAGCTGCGTAGGCCTGGGCTTCAGAGACATCGGTGGAAATGTCCGCGCCGTCATACTTTGATTTTTTATCGGCACAGAACTTCATCACAAACGTCCTCGCCAGGATCGCCTGAGCCTTAAGCGCCTCCTCCGGCCAGTCGTTCTTCATCTCTCCGGCCACGACCCCGGCCACATAGGTCTCCACGTCCATGTCCGTAAGCGCCTTTTCCTTCGTGTCATACACCGACAGCATCGGCAGTCCGTCTTCGCCGATGGCCAAGCCCTCGGGCAGCTTCGGCGCGTTGGCATTCTTCTGATTCAAGCTCCAGGTCTCCGGCTCCTTCGCGTCCTCCATGCAGCCCGAGAGCAGCAACGCCGCCGCGAGCAGCGCCGCGATCAATCCATATCGCTTCATCGATTTCACCTCGCATGTAGTATGCGCCGGCGCACGTCGGATATGCGTTTGACATTGAAAACGATTTCTGCGCAAAACCAGCACTTTTCTTCTAAATAAATATCAAAAAAGCGCTGAAAACTATAGATTTTTTTGGAAAGATGTTGTATACTATATTATGATATGGTTACGGGCGCAAATTACGTCCGTTGCATAAGCAACAGAAAGTAGGGATAATGTGAAGAAAAAGAAGTGTATCGCCATGCTTCTGGCTGGCGGTCAGGGGAGCCGCCTCGGGCTGCTTACCAAGGTCATGGCAAAGCCCGCCGTGCCCTTCGGCGGAAAGTATCGCATCATCGACTTCCCGCTGTCGAACTGCACCAATTCCAACATCGACACCGTCGGCGTGCTGACCCAGTATCGGCCGCTGGAGCTGAACAGCTACATCGGCTCTGGCCAGACCTGGGATCTGGACCTCAGCTACGGCGGCGTCTACGTGCTGCCCCCCTATGCCACCGCCGATTCCAGCGAGTGGTACAAGGGCACCGCGAACGCGATCTTCCAGAACTTCGCGTTCATCGAGCAGTTTGACCCGGAATATGTGCTGGTGCTCTCCGGCGACCACATCTACAAGATGGACTACAACCGCATGCTCCAGGCCCACATCGACCGCAAGGCCGACGTGACCATCGCCGTGCGCCCGGTTCCGTGGGAGGTTGCCCCGTCCTTCGGCATTATGAACGTGGACGAAAACGACGCCATCATCGAATTTGAGGAGAAGCCGGCCCAGCCCAAGAGCAACCTGGCTTCCATGGGCGTTTACATCTTCACCTGGGATATCATGAAGAAGTACCTCACCGAGGACAACGCCGATCCCAAGAGCAAGAACGACTTTGGCAAGAACATCATCCCGAACCTTCTGAACGACAAAAGAGCGCTGTTCGCCTACGCGTTCACCGACTACTGGAAGGACGTCGGCACCATCGCATCCCTTTGGGAGGCCAACATGGACCTGTTGAAGGTGCCGCCGGAGTTTGACCTCACCGACCCGCGCTGGAAGATCTACTCCCGCACGCCGGTGATGCCGCCCCATTACATCGCCGCCGGCGCGGAGGTTGCCAACTCCATGCTCACCGAGGGCTGCGACATCCGCGGCAAGGTGTCCGACAGCGTGCTGTTTGCGGGCGTCAAGGTCGGCGAAGGCGCGCTGGTGGAAGACAGCGTGATCATGCCCGGCACCACCATCGAACCCGGCGCGGTGGTCCGCCGCTGCATCGTGGCGGAAAACTGCGTGATCTCCAAAAACTGCCAGGTGGGCGAGGCCGACGGCGATATCGCCCTGATCGGCCAGGGCACCACCCTGCCGGAGGGCTACGTCGTGAAGGCGGGCACCCAGACGGACACGGATTCTATCAAAGGAAAGGAGGGCGCCTGATATGAATGACGTGATGGGCATTGTCTACACCTCAAAAGATGACCTCACCCTGCGTGAGCTGACCAGCCAGCGCGCGGTGGCCGCCATCCCGGTGGCCGGGCGCTATCGCATCATTGACTTCACACTCTCCAGCCTGGTGAATTCCAACATTCACAACGTCGGCATCATCGCCCAGAAGAACTATCACTCACTGATGGATCACCTGGGCTCCGGCAAAGACTGGGATCTGCACACCCGCAACAACGGCCTGTTCATACTGCCCCCCTTCCTCACCCGGGAAAACGGCGGCGAGTATCACGGCGTTCTGGACGCGCTGCGCGCCAACTTTGACTACCTGCGCCGCTCCCGGCAGGAGTTCGTGATTCTGACCAACAGCGATTACATCATGAACACCAGCTTTGAGCCGATGATCCAGCAGCACATCAAGACCGGCGCGGACATCACCCTGATGTACAAGAAGGCCACGCCGGAGATCACGGAGTTCTCCTCGTCCTCCAAGAACAACCACTGCTACCTCAACGTGAACGAGGACGGCGTGGTTAAGGACATCGAGATCAACCCCAACGCGGCCAGCTATGACAACCTGTATTTGAACGTGATGATGATCAAGCGCACCATGCTGATGTACGTGGTGGACCAGGTCATCTCCCACGGCAGCCATGACCTCTACGCCGACGTGCTGCGCCCGTTCATCAATTCCGGCGCGCTGAAGATCATGGCCTATGAAGAGAAGGGCTACTATCGCCGCATCGAGACGATCCGGGGCTACTTCAACTTCAACATGGATCTGCTCAAGCCCGGCGTGCGGGACGAGCTGTTCGGCGGCAACCCGGTCTACACCAAGACCCGGGATTCCGTGCCCACCATCTACCGCGACAACGCGAAGGTCAGCAATTCCCTGATCGCCGACGGCTGCGTGATCGACGGCGAGGTGGAGAACTGCGTGCTGTTCCGCGGCGTGCGCGTGGGCAAGGGCGCCAAGATCAAGAACAGCATCATCATGCAGGACGGCTATATTGAAGAGGGCGTCGAGCTCGAGAACGTCATCTTCGATAAGGCGGTCACCATCCGCTCGAACAGCCGCCTGATCGGCCAGAAGCAGTATCCCATCGTGATCGGCAAGAATATCACGCTGTAA
>CAMVBO010000183.1 GCA_947165745.1 uncultured Clostridia bacterium
TGATGTGGCTGTGGCCGGTGGCAAAGTGCCCCTTGGTCACGTTAAGGATGATGTCTGCTTTCGTGGGCTGCTGGATGTGCTCCAAGGCCATGTTCAAGCCTCCCTTATGATTTGATTTGTAAATATTATAACACGATTATAAAGCGTTTGCAATGGGTTTGGGGAAATTAAGAGGCTGACTCAAAACGAATGTATTGAGTCAGCCCCTCGCACTACCATCTTCCCGGCACGTCCGGACAATGGCGCTGGGCCTGCGCCGCGCGGTATTCCACATAGCAGCCGCACAGCGCGCAGGTGCCCGCGGCCAGGTGTTCACAGGCCCGGCAGGCGGAGAGCCGCGCCTGATAGGCCCCTTCCTCCGTCCGCAGGTTTTCGGGCAGGGCGTCGATCCACTGCTGGTTCAGTGCGGAAAGCGCCTCGGCTCCGGGCACTTCCGCCAGCAGGCAGCGGGGACATGGGCGCTGGCGTTGGGTGCTCACGCGATGGTGAAGGCCGCCACGCAGCAGGCCGGCAGGCCCAGGGTGATCTCGTCGCCCTTGACGGTGAAATCGCTGAACGCGGCGCTGGCCACGGGGCTGGCGTCGAAGCCGTTGTGGGCGTGAGGCTCGGCGGTGAGCGCGCGGGCGGAGACCTTGCCGGTGTTCGGCACGCGCAGGGTGATGTCCGCCGCCTCATCCATGGACAGGTTCGTGATCGTCAGGGTGATGACGCCGTCCTTCTCCGAGGCGGAGGCGCTGACGCGGTCCACGTCCCACTTGCCCTCGCCGATCCGGTCGGTCTCCACGAAGCAATCCAGAGCCCGGGCGTCCTGGTGGGCCTTGTACAGGTCGAACACGTGCCAGGTGGGGGTGAGCACCATCTGATCGCCCTCGGTGAGGATCACCGACTGCAGCACGTTCACGGTCTGGGCGATGTTGGCCATGGCCACGCGGTCGCAGTGGCGGTTGAAGATGTCCAGCGTCAAGGCGACCAGCACGGCGTCGCGCATGGTGTTCTGCTGATAGAGGAAGCCGGGGTTGGTGCCCGCCTCCACCTCGTACCAGGCGCCCCACTCGTCCACGATCAGGCCGACGCGCTTTTCGGGGTCGAAGCGATCCATGATCCTGCCGTGGTTCTCCACCAGCTCGTTCATGTAGGCGCCCCGGTGCAGCAGTTCGTAGTATTCGCCCTTCGTGAAGGTCAGGGCGTGGCCCTTTTTCTCCCATTCCGGGCCGGTGAGGGTGTAATAATGCAGGCTCAGGCCGTCCATGTGCATCCCGGCCCGCTCCATCAGCACCTCCGTCCAGTTGTAGTCGTCGGTGTTGGCGCCGCAGGCGATGCGGTACAGCTTGCTGCCGGGATAGTTGCGGCAATAGGTCTGGTAGCGCCGGTACTCGTCGGCGTAAAACTCCGGCCGCATGTTGCCGCCGCAGCCCCAGCTCTCGTTGCCCACGCCCAGGAACTTCACGCCCCAGGGGTCCTTCCGGCCGTTTTCCCAGCGGCGGCGAACGATGGTGGAATCGCCGGGGCTGTTCAGGTACTCCACCCACTCGGCCATCTCCCGCACGGTGCCGGAGCCCACGTTGGCGTTGATGTAAGGTTCGCAGCCCAGATGGCGGCACAGCTCCATGAACTCATGGGTGCCGAAGGAGTTGTCTTCCACCACATGGCCCCAGTTGGTGTTCACCATGCGGGTGCGCTGCGACTTGGGGCCGATGCCGTCCTGCCAGTGGTATTCGTCGGCGAAGCAGCCGCCGGGCCAGCGCAGCACGGGGATGCGGATGGCCTTCAGCGCCTCCACCACGTCCGTGCGCATGCCGTTGACGTTGGGGATGGGGCTGTCCTCGCCCACGAAGATGCCGCCGTAGATGCAGCGGCCCAGGTGCTCGGAAAAGTGGCCGTAGAGGTTGCGGCTGATGGTGCCGAGGCTGCGGTCCGGGTTCACGGTGATGCGGTTCATGCGATTTCCTCCTGTATATGTCTGATTACAGCTTTGCGCGCACGGCGGCGATGTAGTCGCCGTCGATGACATCATAGCGGTCCTCCGGCGGATAGAGCGCGCCGCCGTAGAAGATCTCGGGGTTGGCGGCGGTGGAGCCGTCGGTGCGGCTGCGGAACTTTGCCACGTGCACCTGGTCGCAGCCGGTTTCCGCCATCAGCCGGTCCACGTTCCGAAGGCTCACGCCCGCGCCGGGCAGGATCTGGATCGCGCCCTGGGCGAACTCGATCATCTCCCGGATGACGCCCGCGCCGTAGTAAACGTCGGGGGCCTGCCCGCTGGTGAGCACCCGGTCGATGCCGATGTCGATCAGCTGGGAAAGCGTGCCCTTCCAGTCCTCCACCACGTCGATGGCCCGGTGGAACACCTTGGTCCTGTCGCCGGCGATGCGGGCCAGCTCACGGGTGCGCTGGGCGTCCAGGGTGCCGTCGGCATTCAGGAAGCCAAACACCAGGCCGTCCGCGCCGTGCGCCAGCAGCATTTCAGCGTCGGCCAGGGCCGTGCGGTACTCCGCGTCGGTGTAGCAAAAGCCGCCCTGGCGCGGGCGCACCATGGTCATAACCGGCAGCTTCGACAGCCGCTTCACGGTGATCAGTTCGCCGATGGTGGGGGTCAGGCCGCCATAGAACAAGCTGGAATTCAGTTCGACGCGATCAGCGCCGCCCCTTTCAGCCTGGAGCACATCTTCAACGCTGCCACAGCAGACTTCGAGCGTGTATTCTTTCATGGATCATTCTCTTTTTCATTGTTAATTGGTACAGTGACCTGTTTAATCGGGATCATCGGCCATCGCGGCGTCGATGCGCTCGTGCAGCGCGGCGCTCATGGCAATGGCCGCCGCGCCCATGGCGCAGGCGTCCTCAAAGCGCTCGCCGAAGGTGTAATCACCGTCGGGCAGCAGCCCCGGCACCACCCGCAGCGCGTCGGTCATGTCGCCGCCGAGTATGATCTGGTCGGGGTCCAGCATGGCCCGTATCAGCTGCAGCACGATGTTCAGGTGGGCTGTAAAGTCGTCCATCAGCATGCGCGCCCAGGTCAGCCCCATGCGGTTGGCCTTGATGATGTCACCGATGTTGGATACAGTGGGGGAGAAGCGGCGCGCCCGCTCCACCATGCTGATTTCCATCAGGTGTTCGTACAGGCAGTCGTCCATGCCCACGTAGACGTCCTCGATCTCGCCGGCGGAGTTGTTCACGCCGCGCACGATCTCGCCGCCCACCATGTTGGAAAACCCGATGCCCGCGCGGCCCAGGTAGAGGTATGCGGCGTCCTTCTTGCCGTCCTTGATGCCAAGCCTGGTGGCCTCCCAGGTCAGACAGGCGCGCACGTCGTTTTCCACGTGCACGGGCATTTCCAGCACCTCCGACAGCGGGGTGCAAAGGTCCAGGTTGGACCAGCTGAAGGCCTTGCTGGCGGCCACGATGCCCAGGGCGGCGTCCATGCGCCCGGAGACGCTGATGCCGCAGCTGCGCAGGCGCTCCGGGTGATCGGTCACCAGGCGGCTCGCCTGTTCCTTGATCAGCTCACCCAGGCGGCGGGGCTCCCGGTCCTCCGGCGGCAGTATGACCTCCGTCACGGCCCGGCACTGGTGGGAAAAGTCCATCAGGCAGACGCGCAGGCTGCGGGGGTCGATGTGGCAGCCCAGGGAGAACATGCCGTCCGGCGCGGTGCACAGGTTCACGGCCTTTCTGCCCCGGCCGGCGCTGTCCAGCACGCTGACCTCTTTCACCAGCCCCAGCGCGTTCAGCGCCGTGACGAAGCGGGTGACGCTGGCGGAGGACATCTCCGTCAGGCGTGCCAGCTCCGTGCGGGAGACGGGTTGGCATCGCTCCAGCGTGGTGATCATGCGCTCAATGTTGTGGCGTTTTATGTATGCCTGATCCAGCGTACGCAGCTGCTTCATGCCATAAGGCCACCTTTCACGATGTTATAAAATGATTATAGCACGGTAAACAATAAATGGCAAGGATTATTTTTGGGGTGAAAGAAATTATATATCGGGCCGATAGGAAATGCGCGTACAACGGCAAAAGGCAAGCGATCTTCGGCGGTGGCTTCCCCGCCTTGCAATGTGGCGCGGAATCTGTTATAATATGATTAATTCCAATAGACTGCGAGGAGGAATACATATGGCTGGTATCATGGACGAACTGGGCAAGGCCGTATCAAAGCTGTCGGAGCTCGGCGGCAAGGCCGTGGAAGGCGCGAAGGACCTGTTTGAGAAGGCGAAGCCCGGGATCGAGGATACCTTTGAAAAGGTCTCCGACGGGGCCAGGAACCTGGCGGAGAAGGCGAAGCCCGCCGTGGCGGAAGCCCTGGACAAGATGGCCGACGGGGCCAAGAACCTGGCCGAGAAGGCCCGCAGCGGCGTGGAACAGGCCGCTGAAAAGCCCCTGGACGCCAAGCAGCAGATCAACGAAGAGGTGAAGGCCCAGGTGGCGGAGATTCGCGCCGCGACGACCGGCACCGATCCCATTCATGCCTACATCCAGGGCAAGTTCAACCAGGCCCAGGAAGCCAAGGACGAGGCCGTCGGCGCCCTGCAGCAGGCCGCTGACGAGGCCAAGGCGGCCGCCGAAAGCGCCGAGGCCGCCGCGCAGGACATGGTGAACACCCTGGGCGCCGGGCTGGCCGGCATCGCCGAGAAGGTGCAGGACGCGTTCGAGCAGGCGCAGGAAGACGTTGTCGAGGCTGTGGAGAGCGTTGAAGAGACCGCCGAGGAGGCCATGGAGACCGCCGCCGATGAGGCCATGGAGACCGCCGCCGATGAGGCCATG
>CAMVBO010000184.1 GCA_947165745.1 uncultured Clostridia bacterium
CACCAGGAGCGCATCCTGAACATCGCGGACGAGATCGTGGTGCTGGCGGACGGCCGGGTGGAGAAGCAGGGGACGAGGGACGAGATATTGCCCGGGCTGATCGGCACCGCCTCGGCGGTGGCGGCCTGCCGAAAGGCGATGTGAGGAGGCGAGGGACATGAAGGAACTGGACAGCATTCAGAAGCGGCTTCTGGAGGAGATTGCCGATCTGCACACCATCCCCGAGGGCGCCTATAACATTCGCAGCAACAGCGAATCCGCCGGCCGACGCTCCACCGCCAACATCGAAATCATCCCCAAGACGGACGTGGCGGGCCTGGACATTCGCATCAAGGCCGGCACCCGTCGCGAGAGCGTGCACATCCCCGTGGTGATGACTCAGAGCGGGCTGAAGGAACTGGTCTACAACGATTTTTACATCGGCGAGGGCGCAGACGTGGTGATCATCGCCGGCTGCGGCATCGACAACTGCGGCAGCGCCGACAGCGAACATGACGGCATCCATCGCTTTTACGTGGGCAAGAACGCCAAGGTAAAGTACATCGAAAAGCACTATGGCTCCGGCTCCGGCGCGGGCAAGCGCATCCTCAACCCCGGCACCGAGGTGTATCAGGAGGAGGGCAGCACCGTGGAGATGGAGATGGCCCAGATCAAGGGCGTGGACGACACCGAGCGCACTACCACCGCCGAGCTGGCCGCCGGGGCGAAGCTGGTGGTCCGCGAGCGATTGATGACCCACGGCAGCCAGCGTGCGATCAGCACCTATGTGGTGAATTTAAACGGCGCGGGCTCCAGCGCCGACGTGGTCTCCCGCAGCGTGGCTCGTGACGATTCCTACCAGCGCTTTGACGCCAAGATCATCGGCAACGCCCCTTGCAACGGCCATACCGAGTGCGATTCCATCATCATGGACAACGGCCGCATCCTTGCTGTGCCCGGGCTGGAGGCCAACGACGTGGACGCGGCGCTGCTGCACGAGGCCGCCATCGGCAAGATCGCCGGGGAACAGCTGACCAAGCTGATGACCCTGGGGCTGACCGAGCAGGAGGCCGAGGAGCAGATCATCAGCGGGTTCCTGAAATAGGAAATAGGGAATAGGGAATAGGGATTAGGGATTAGGGATTAGGGATCAGGGTGCCGCGCGCCAAAGCCTCCCCATCGCAATGGGGAGGTGGCCGCAGGCCGGTGGGGTGCTTATGGGTTCAGTCCCGCGCGCCAAAGCCTCCCCATCGCAATGGGGGGGAGGCCGCAGGCCGGCGGGGCGCTTATGGGTTCAGTCCCGCGCGCCCGCCAAAGCCTTCCCCTTTGGGGAAGGCTTTATTTGTCCTTCCAACCGTATTGTGCGATAATCCCTAAAAAAATAACATTCCGCCCTACACCCTTTGGCCAACCGGGTTCGTCTATATAATATAAAGTATTTATTTCCTGAGGTGACGCGATATGAAACGGCTTATCTGCCTGCTGCTGTGCGCGGCCTTTTTGCTTTTGCTTTCCGCCCTCGCTGACGCGCAGGAGGACGGCGTCTGGGCCAGCGGCAATGACAACGAATACTACTATCACGCGACGCAGAACTGCCGCCTGGCGCGCAATTACGGCGCGCTGACCCGGCAGGCGCTTTCGGACATCGGCGATCTGACGCCCTGCCCGGTGTGCGTGGAGGACGCGGCGCAGGACGCGGACATCACCTGCTTTGAGCGGGGCGGCACGCTGGTGATCCGCATCCCCGACGCCTGTATCCGCGAAACCATGTTCGGCGCGTCCGAGCCCGCCGAGGTGCCGGATTCGCTGCTGCGCGTAAACGAAAACGCGCTGGACGACATCGCGCGTCTGATCCACGGCGCGGACTACTGCCGCTGGGCGGAGGCCGCGCTGCCGGGTACCCGGCAGCGCTTTGAGGCGCTGATCCCCGACCTGGACGCGGAAAAAACCGACGCCCTGCTGATGTCCCGCCGCCACATCGGCACGGACTGGGTGCTGGTCGTGCGGCCCAGCGCTCAGGATCAGGACGCCGCCAGGGCGGGGGAATACGCCCTGCCCATGGCCCTCTACAGCGCCGACCTGATTGTCGCCAACTACGACGCCGGCTCCGTCGTCTCCCAGGGCGAAGGTTCCCGGCGCTGGTCGGGCGACGTGCGGCTCTCCCCAAAGAGCAGCGGGGGCGAGATCACCTACCGGAACCAGGACGACTACGGGAACGCGTATCGGACGTATGTGGTGACGGACGATGGCATCAACGTGGCCGTGTTGCACGGCGCGTATTACGAGGACTACGACATCCCCCGCGGCGATCTGGTGTTCCTGAACCAAAGGACGCCGCTGGAGGGCTATGTGGACGGCAGGGACATCGTCTTTATCTGCGCGCTGACGGACGGAGAGGTGCGGGCGCTGAAGGACAACATGGGCTTCGGCCTCTCAAAGTATTCCCGGGATGAGGAAACAGGACAGGCGCCGGTGGCGGATCACCCGCCTGTGACGAGCGTCACCCTGCCAAACGGCACCGTGGCGACGATGGATCAGGCGGAGTATCCCGTGGGCACGGGCTTCGTCAGCTTCACCCTTACGAGACCTGAGGGCGGCATTGCCTATTACACCAATGAGATTGGAATTGAACAGCTGAGGGACGGCACATGGCGGCACAAGGGCAGCGTCGACGCCTATGTCGACGGCGACCCGAGCCGCGCCCACTCCGGCCACTTCTGCGACCGCGTGACCCTGGCCCTGCCGCTGAAGGACGTAGGCGCGCTGGAGCCGGGGCTGTACCGGCTCATGGCGGGGCAGATGTATGACGAGCGCAGCCTGGAGTTCCGCGTGACGGAGGACGCGCCGAAGCCCAGCATGCCCGAGCGCCGCGTTTTCGGTGGGAAAGGTCTGATCGTGATGCCCCACGAGGTCTCCCACGCGAACGCGGAGACCTACAACTCCTGTATGGACGACACCCGCGTCTACGAGGGCGGCAGCCGCACCACGCTCTTGGCCGGGGACACGGTGTTCGAGCTGCGGGGCGTGGACGAGAGCTGGGGCTGGGGCATCTGCTCGGCCTACAACCTGTTCGCCTGGCCCGAGGGGCACCCGGAGAAGGCGTGGCAGATCCTGGCCAACTTCGACCACAGCGAGGTGACGATGTACGACGCCGGGGACGGGCTTTTGCTGCGCGACGACTTCGGCAGCGTCTGGCGCTGCGACTACGACGGGGGAAACCTTAAGGAGCTGTACACAGCCAGGGACGACGGCTACATCGCGGATCTCATCCCCGTGGGCGGGGGTGTGTATATCATAGACCATGCCGGCGTGTATTACGCGGCGCTGGACGATTTTGTGCCGAAGCGGGTCTACGATCTCAAGCGAGGCATACTGAACGGCACGAGCGGCAGCGGCTTTGCCGTGTATGCCGAAGGACTGCTGATCCTGGCGGACAAGACCGGCATCTTCGCGCTGGATACCCTGCACCCGAACGCCGACGGCACCCTGCCCGCCAACTGGCTGACGAGCGAGTACGACGACAACAGCGGCCAAAATGGCCTGGGCTACATCGTGCTGGGCGGGCGGCTGTACACCTGGTCGGAGAGCAAAAAGGCCATGGTCTCCATGAATCTGGATGGCACGGACGTCCGGGAGGTCAGCAAGGAGCGCTATTGGTTCAACAGCGTCACTTCCACGGGCTGCGTGCTGGCGCTGTCCGGCACCAAGGCCGGCTTCTGGGGCGACGATCGCACCGACGCCGCGCTGTTCTTCCCGAACGATCCGGAGCGCCCGACCTTCGATCCCGACCACAGCAAAAAGCACGTGATCGAGGAGGACGCCTTCGATTACGTGCTGGGGGATTACTATTACCACCGGGATGGGGACGACAATGAGACGCGGGTGCCGCTGGAGGAGATCGAAAAAGAATAGGAGACCGGATTGCCACGTCGACCCCGTTGGGGCCTCCTCGCAATGACGTTGTGCGCGACGTGCGTCGTTGTATGTCATTGCGAGGGACCCCGAAGGGTGACGTGGCAATCCGGTCCACAGTATTCTGCAGGGGCGCCGTTGCGGCGCCCCTGCATGTTGTTAGAGCCGCTTATTTCCTCCAGATCTCCTCCCAATACTCCGCGATGGTTCGGTCGCTGGAGAACTTGCCGGCCCCGGCGATGTTCATAAGGCACATCTTTGCGAACTTCGTCTTGTTCTTCGTGGCGCGGATGGCCTTCAGCTTGGCCGCCATGTAGCTCTCGTAGTCCTTCAGCAGGAAGTAGTGGTCGGGCTGGTGCCAGTGCGCGCCGTCCAGCAGCGCCTTTTTCAGCTCCACCAACTCACCCTCCTCCATGGGCGCGTCGGCGCTCTCGAAGGTGCCGTCGCCCAGGGCGTCGATCACCCGCTTGAGCCTGGGGTTGGCATCGTAAATGGCCCTCGGGTCGTAGTCTGCCTTGATGGCGTTGATTTCCTCCACCGTGGCGCCGAACACGAAGTTGTTTTCCTCGCCCGCCTGCTCCACGATCTCGATGTTCGCGCCGTCATAGGTGCCCAGCGTCACCGCGCCGTTCAGCATCAGCTTCATGTTTCCGGTGCCGCTGGCCTCGGTGCCCGCGGGGGAGATCTGCTCGGAAATGTCCGCCGCCGGGATGATGTGCTCGGCATAGGAGCAGTTGTAGTTCTGTACGAACACCACCCGCAGTTTATCGTTCACATCCTCGTCGGCGTTGACCATGGCCGCGATGTGGTTGATGAAGCGGATGATGGCCTTGGCCCGGCGATAGCCCGGG
>CAMVBO010000185.1 GCA_947165745.1 uncultured Clostridia bacterium
GCAAGCGCACGTCGCCGCCCCGGGCGATGATCTCCTCCCGCAGGTTCTTCACCATGGCCTTCAGGTGGTCGGTGCCCACGTGGGGCTTGGCCTGCCAGAGGATGCTCTCCGGTGCGCCCGCGCGGTGCATCTCCTCCAGCACCGCCCGGCAGCGCCTGTCCTTGATGCCGCTGTTCAGCTTGCCGTCGGAGAACGTGCCCGCGCCGCCCTCGCCGAACTGCACGTTGCTCTCGGGGTCGAAGGGGCCGCCCTTCCAAAAGGCGGACACGTCCTGATCCCGCGCCTCCACGCGCTTGCCCCGCTCCACCACCACGGGCTTCATGCCCGCCCGGGCCAGCGTCAGCGCCGCGAAAAGCCCCGCCGGGCCCATCCCCACGACCAGTGGGCAGGGCCCACACCCATTTGCTGCCGCGCTGAGCGCAGGGCGCTCAACCCCATTTGCTGCCGCGCTGAGCGCAGGGCGCTCAACCCCGTTCGCTGCCGCGCTGAGCGCAGGGCGCTCAACCCCATTTGCTGCCGCGCTTTCAGACGACGATTCTTCGCGCCACTGGTTCAAGCGCGAAGAATCTATGCGGGTGGAATCCTCTGCTGCTCCAAAAGCCTTCCCATTTTGGGGAAGGCGGCCGGGCAAAGCGGGGTCGGAAGCGGCCGCCTCTCCCACCTCCTCCGCGTTCCTGGGCAGGCGCACGGGCCGGGCGGTCTCCACGTCCAGCGTCAGGGTGAAATGCACGTCCCCCTTGTCCCGGGCGTCCACAGACTTTCTCGCCAGCCGCGCCCACAGAATGTCCTCCCGCTTCACGCGCAGCGCCCGCGCCGCCAATTCCTCCGGCGGCAGCCGCCAATCGTCCAGCTTTTGCCGCAGCTGGGTTATGCGTATCCTCATGCAAGACCTTCCCCCGGTGTCAATTTCATACAATATTGTATAAAACCGCGCGGGGTTATGTCAAGGGAAAAAGGGGCCGGACTGCATCAATCCGGCACTCTATCCTCACTCCCCCTCCAACGCCATCATTCGCGCTTTCTGGCTCACTGCGGCAAGGAACTGGCGGGCGGGAATTAGGCCGTCCTCGTATTGCTTGAGCAGCTGCCATGCCTCGCCGGAGGTGTCCTCGTCAAACCAGCTGGGCGCCGTGACGCAGATCCTGTCGCCGTTCGCCCGGTACCACGCAAGCCGTTCCGGCGAAATCAGCCACCGTTCCTTTTCCCGATAATCGTCCCGGTCCTTTTCGTTGATCCGAAGCTCCTCCTCCAGCGCCTGCCTGTCCCTGGGCTGGGCAGCGTCCAGTTCGCCTTGCAGGCGGGCGATTTCCTCGTCAAGCGTCGCCATGACCCGATCGTACTCGGGGCGGGCTACCGGCTCGGTCATGTCTCCGCAAAGGGCGTACTCCGTTTCCTGCGGCAGGTTCCTCAATATCGCCTCCATCAAGTCCAGCGCCGCCTCCGGGTAGGCGGTGTAGGGGTTGACAAAGGCGACGGTCACGGTCAGCGGCAGCGTGCCGGGCAGGTCGTCCCCGAAGCCCAGCGGCAGCGGCGTACTGTCAACCCCGTCGTCGTCGAAGTCATAGGGCGCGCTGAACTGGATGAGCACCCGGTCGCCGCTGCCGTAGCTGTAACCGTAGCCGAACCACTCGTCCCCGGCGCCGCCGTTCGCCTCCGGCAGGCCATAGGCGACAAAGTCCATGGCGTCCACCCTCTCCAGCAGATCGACCAACCGAGCGTCGCCGTAATCCGGCACGACGCCCGCCGCCGCCGCGCAGTTCACCCAGGCGTTCAGAATGTTCATCCGCAGGTAATAGCGGAAGCCGTCGGCGCTCAGGTCGGCGTAGGTGAAGCGCGCGTCGGGGCTGAGGTCGGAAAGCCTCGGCCGGATTTCATCCTCAAGGAAGGTCAGAAAGCCCGGCCAGTCGCCCGGCACGTCTGAAATCTCCAGCCCCAGCCGGTTCAGCAGCGACTCGTCCACGCCCAGGCCCCTGCCGTTCACATACACCGGCAGGGCCGCGAAGGCGCCGCCGCTGGCGGTCGCCCTTTGGAGCCCGGGGTACATGCGCTCATAAAAACCCCGCAGATCAGGCCGTTCCAGCGGCAGCATATAGCCCCGATCCAGGAGCGCCCAGTAGGCCGCCGCGCCATCCCGGGTGTCCGTGATGTAGACGTCCACGTCCCGGCTCTGGGTCAGCATACCGTCCAGCGCGTCCTCCATCCGGGCCTCCACCTTGGCCAAGGCCAGCTCCGGGTGGACCACCGCGAATTCCAGCATCGCCTTGTCCAGCCATGGCGCGGAGAGAGAAGTGGACCAGCTCACCACGCCGTCCTCGTCCAACGGTGTTTCGGCATCCAGCACGGCAACATCGTTGCGCATCCAGGCGCAGTAGCGTCCGTTCAGCGCCACGGCGCCGTCCAGCTGCAGCGGCAGGGCCGACACCGGCCCGCCCAGCGCTCCCGAGGCGATGTCCACGACACGAACGCGGCCGTCCACCGCGGCATAAAGCGTCCCGGCGACAGAGTCGACAGCCGCGCCGCCGGTGAAGGGCGGCAGGTCGCACAGCGCCTCCCGGCTCCCATCCGGGCGCACGCGATAGAGCCGCGTCCCCTCGTCAAAGCCCTCCTCAACCAAAATCGGCCCGTCCGGGGCTGCAAGCAGGTGATAGTCCTCCCAGCCCAGCGCCTCCGCCCGCGCCGCCTTCGGATCGGCAGAATCCACAGCGCACAGAACCAAGCCCTCATCGCCGTTGCCCAAAAGGTAAAGCACACCAGCTTGGACGCACAGATTCGTTATGCCGTACAGGCCACTGTCACGGATGGCGGCGGGCGTGTTCAGGGTCTGCACGTTGCGCGCCTCGACAGCCCCTGCGCCGGAAAAGACGATGTCGCACAGCTGGAGGGCCCGTGCCTTGCCGTCCCCATCCGTCAGCAGCCGTCCGCCACGAAGTGCCCCGCCGTCCATGAAGAAAGCGAGCCCCTCCAAGGTGTAGCGCCAGCCAAAGCCTTCCCCCTCCTCATCCTCCGGGCCCGGCAGGTCGATTTTGTCCGTCCAGGCCGTCGGCGTTTCATCGCCCGGCTTCCATGTAAAAAGCCCGTCGCCGAAAATGTACAGCGTGTCGTCGCCGCCCGCCAACAGCCCGGAAATGTTCTCGTTCTCCGGCAACGGCAGCATCAGGTTGCCCTCGCAAAGGGCCGCCGAGGCCAGGCCGAGAAGCAAAACAAGGATTATGAGCGTTCTTTTCATACGACAACCCCCTTCAATCGCATCTATAGTAAAGACGCGATTGAAGGGGGGATATGTTGCACAAACACAGAAATTTTACAGCAGCCCTTCCATGCCCTCGGCGGCCATCAGCGCGCTGCTCCAGGCCCATTGCAGGTTAAAGCCGCCGCAGTCGCCGTCCACGTCCAGCACCTCGCCGGCGGCAAACAGCCCCGGACAGCGCAGCGACTGCATCGTCCGGATGTCAAAGTCCTTCAAGCTCGCGCCGCCGGCGGTCACCTGGGCCTGGTCGAAGCCCAGCGTGGCGGTGACGGGCAGCGTCCAGCCGTTGACCAGCGCCGCCAGCGCGTCGATCTGCTCAGGCGCAAGCTTCCCGGCGGTCAGGGACAAGTCCAGCCCGGCGGCCTTGGCCAGCGCCTGTCCCAGCCGCTTGGGCACGACGCCGTTCAGAAAGTCCTCCATGCGCCGCATGGGCAGGCTCACTGCCCGCGCCTTGAGCGCCGCGCGGGCATCGACGCCGGGCATGAAGCACATGCGGATCTCGCAGCGACGGTTCGCCCGCAGCGCCTCGTTGGCCTGCCGGGCCAGTTGCATGGCGGCAATGCCGGAGACGCCGGTTTCGCTGAACAGCAGCTCCCCCGCCTCGGCGCGCAGCGCCTCGCCGTCGGAAAGCAGCGCGATTTCACCCTCGGCCCGGATGCCCTTGAGGCCCCGCACCGGCTCCGGCGGGGTCTTCAGCGCGGCGATGGCCGGGAACCGGGGCGTAATCCCATGGCCGAAGCCCTCCAGCAGCCTGTAGCCGTCGCCGCAGGCGCCCAGCTTCGGCGCGGCCAGCCCGCCCGTCGCCACAAGCGCAAGCCGGGCGCGAACCCGCCGGCCGTCGGCGGAGGCGGCCTCGAAGCCGTCCCGGATCCTTTCAAGTTTGGCCACGGCAAAGTCCGCGCGGGTATCCACGCCGCGCTCGTCGCAGCACAGCCGCAGGGCGTCCAGCACCGAAGAGGCCTGGTTGCTCATGGGATAGACCCGGCCCGCCTCGTCCGCGCGGCAGGGTATGCCCAGCGCCTGGAAGTATTCTGTCACCCGCTTGGGCGGCCAGGCCTTCAGCGCCGCGCGCGCCGCCTGGCGGGAGCCGTGGTAGTCCCCCGTCGAGGCGTTCATATTGGTGAGGTTGCAGCGCCCGTTGCCGGTGCTTAAGAGCTTGCGCCCCACCCGGCCCTGCTTTTCCAGCAGAACAACGCGCCGTCCCTTGCGGGCCAGCGCGCAGGCGGCCATCAGCCCACAGGCCCCGCCGCCGACGATGAGTACATCATACAGCATATGTCTTTCCCTAAGAGCCTGAAGTTCGGAAAATGGGCGTTGTGCGATCCTCAACTCCACTCTCAACACTCCACACTCAACTCTTTTATCAACTTGCCCCCGCCCAGCAGCGCGGCGGCGTGCAGCGCCCGGGAAGTGGCGGTGTAGAGCCTGCGGCGCTCGCCGTCGGTCAGCGTCACGTCGGGCCAGACCACGATCACGGCGTCGAACT
>CAMVBO010000186.1 GCA_947165745.1 uncultured Clostridia bacterium
AGGGGGAGCCAAAGGAGAACGGATTGCCGCGTCGCTGCGCTCCTCGCAATGACGAGATAGTTGCCTTGCTCCCTTGCCTCGCCCTCTGGGGGACGGGGCGCAGCGCCGCGAGGGCGGAGCGGGCGGGGGGGCGGGGGTCGGGGTGGCCTGGGCGTACTCGGTCCGGGGCGCGTCGTCGGCGTACAGCCGCTGCAGCGTGGCGCTGTCGGCGATGCCGGTCACTTCCAGGCCCGCGGCCTGCTGGAACATCTTTACGGCCGTCTGGGTGTTCTTGCCGAAGGCGCCGTCGCGGTCGTCCAGCAGGAAGCCCAGCTCGTACAGCCGGTTCTGCATCTCCAAGACCTCGTCGCTCTTGTCGCCCTTGGACAGGGTGGTGTAGTTGGTCTGCGGCTCCGGCGTGGGCGTCGGGGACGCGGCCACGGCCACGCGCTCGCCGTTCAGCACGGCGGTCAGCTCCTGGGCGGTGGTGGCGTTTTCGATCTGGGCGATCTCGTCGTTGACGATCTGCCAGCGGGCGTTGGAATCCTGGCCGGAATCGCCGGCGGTGTTGTCGGCCTCGGTGGCGTCCATCAGGATGGCGTTGCCGATGTTGCCCTGGATGGTCTGCAGCGCGGAGACGAACAGCGAGTCGTTCACCGCGGGCTCCTCGGGCAGCAGCGCGTCGATGGCGCTGGAATCGGCGGTCACCCGCTCGGTGAAGGTGAGCACGCCGTCGTTGCGATAGGTGTTCACCAGCTCGTTGACGTAGGTGGGATCGGTGTGGCTCTTGATCAGCTCCAGGCCGCTGTCATACACGGTCTGGGAGACGCCCTCGATCTTGGAGGCGTTCGCCCCGCCGCGGATGTGGCGGAACCAGAGCACGCCGCCCACGATCAGCGCCGCGGCCAGCACCATGATCCCGGCCACGCGCAGGATCTCCTTCAGGCCGATGGCCCGGCCATAGCGGATCTCGTCGAACTCCTCTTCGTCGATGTCGTTGAACACCTCGCTCTGCTCGGTGTCGATATCGGGGTTCACGGCCACGGTGTCGTCGTAGACCGAACCTTCGCGGGGCGTGGCGTAATTGTCCTCGGAATCGTCCACGGCCTTGCGGCGGCGGGCGGCCCGGCGGCTCTGGGTGGCCTCCAGCTTCTGGATGTAATCCTCTACTTCCGTGCTGATGCCCGCGCGGCCGGTGGACTCAATGGGCCGGGCCTGCAGTTCGGAGGTGTCCATGCTCTCCATGGTCAGCTCCTCGTCCACGGCGTTCAGCGTGTTCAGCGCGCCCTCGGACAGGGGCTCCTGGGGGGCCTGCGCGGCCTCTTCGCCGGCCTTGTCCTCGTCCGAACCCTCGATGGCGGCCCGCATGTCCTTGCGGATTTCCTCGGGGGCGGAAGCGCCGTCATACACCGGGCGATAGGAGGTGCGGCTGTCCACGGCCCCCTCCTCACGCTGTTCCTCGGTCATGGTGGTGTAGGTGGTGCGGGTATAGGCCGCGGACGCCTGCCCGGCGGGGGTGTTGGGCAGGATGTGGGCCTGCGCCGAGGTATAGGGGGTTCCCTCAAAACGGCTTTCCCCCACGGGGGTGCCGCAATGCGGGCATTGCGTGTCTTCCGGCATCAGGGTTTTGCCGCATTTGGAGCAAAACATGGCTCAGCCTCCTTGCGAAATGGCTTTTGGTAATGCGAAAAACCGCCTTTATGACGCGAATTTGGCGCGTCGGGCGGTTCCAATTCGGCTCCTGTGAACGATGCCGCGAGGCATCTATCTGAATAGAACCATCCTATCATATATGATAGGATGGTTTGTGCCTTAAATCAAGGTAATAATTATGACTTTAATTAGGTATTTTACCGGATTCTGTCAAGATTCAGGCCGCGTATGAAAGCGCGGCGCGCTTGAGGCGGGGAAAGCGGGCCCCGTCACACATTATCCCGTGATCGTGGGCGGGTTGCAATAGGGGCAGGGCTGCAGCCCGGCGCGCAGCGCGTCGCGGACGGTCAGCTCGCGGCCGTTGGTCTGGGTCCGGCAGACCTTGGTGGCATGATAGTAAATGGCGCTGTCGCCATAGACGCTGTAGACGAGCGTCTCATAGATTTCCTCGTTTTGCTGGTTCACCAGGTCCAGCTTCTCCTCCTCGGTGAGCAGGTCCCTGGCGGTGCCGCCCTGGGCCTCCACCTTGGCCAGCTGCTGTTCATAAATCAGCTGCTCGATGTTGTAAAGGGCGTTCAGCGTCTCGCCCTCCGGCGCGGCGGTCACCTGGGGCGGCGCGGCAGGCACGGGGGCGCGAGGGGTCAGCTCGGCGTGGGGCGTCAGCCATACCACCATAAGCGTCATCTCCACGGTGGCCAGCGCCGTCAGCAGCATGCGGCCCCGGGAGCGGAACACGCCCTGGTGCCACAGATACAGCAGCCCCACCGGCGGCAGCAGCACCGTCAGAACCAAGGCAAGGACGCCCCGGGGCGGCAGGGCGCGCTGGGGCGTGGGCTTTTCCACGTGGGAATAGCCGCTGCTTGCGGTTTCGGCTTTTCGATTGGCCATGGCGCGTCCTTTCCCCACAGCCCGCGGGCATGCGGTCATTTGATGTATTCCCATTATACTTTTTGGGATGGGGGATGTCAAGGGCGGGGAAAACCGCCGCCCGTGCAATTGTCTTTTTTGCCGCGAATGTGCTATAATTATGGCAGACAATACAGCGCTCAGGAGGTTCAATTATGGCGAATACAAGCGGTTTGACCCGGCTCTATCCCATGGTGCAGATCAACAAGGGCACCTGGGAGATCGACGAATTTGACGCGGCCAGCATCTATCTGCTGGAGGGCGAGGAGAAGGCCATGCTGATCGACACGGGCATGGGCATCGGCGATCTGCGCGGCGCGGTGGAGATGATCACGGACAAGCCCCTGGTGGTGGTGCACTCCCACGGCCACATCGACCACACCGGCAATTCCCGACAGTTTGAGGAGGTGTGGACCCATCCCGCCGACCAGTGGATGCCTGTGCCGGAGGCGCTGGAGCGCCGCCGCTTCGACACCGAGCACATCGCCCAACGCCAGAAGGGCAGCCTGGGCGCGCCCTTCAACCTGTTCAACCTCTATCCCTATGACATCGACGTGGATCTGCGTCCGATGGACGACCTGCCCATGCCGGTGGTGCACGACCTGTACGACGGCCAGCAGTTCGACCTGGGCGGGCGGATCGTCACCGTGTACGAATGCCCCGGCCACACCGCCGGCGAGGTGGTGTTCCTGGACGAGACGAAGCGGATGCTGTTCGCGGGCGACGCGCTGAACTACAACCTGCTGCTGGGCGCGGTGCCGCTGGAGGACACGCTGAAGGCCTTGAAGCGGATTCGGGGCATGTCCGACCGCTACGACGGCATCTGGAACGGCCACCACGACTTCCGCGCCCTGGGCGCGCCGCTGGACGACGACTGCCTGGAGAACGTCGTTGCCCTGCTGGAGGAGGCCGTGAAGGGGAACATCACCTATTGCGAGGTGCCCAGCTTCTGGGGCCAGTCCATGCCCCTTCGCCGCCGGGGCGGCGAGGACGGCGGCGACCCCTTCGCCGCCATGGGCAAAACCTATCTGCGCAAGGGCCGCAATTTCGTTCAGATCCACAGCCGGTATTTTGGAAAGAAAGAGGACAAGTAGCGGCGGGCGACACCGCCCGTCTGCCTCCCCATCGCAATGGGGAGGTGTCTGCACAGCAGGCGGAGGGGCACCCCAAAACGCTCATTCCTCGCTGCTCCCCCATCCGGCGGCGGCCTGCCGAGTCGTGAATTGAAGCGAGCGGCTCGGCGCAGGGTGCCGAACGCGAAGCTTCACTGAACAGCGACGCAGGCCGCCAAAAAGAAACGTCCTTCGGGTCTCATTCGAAGCGCCGCAATGGCAACGATCTCATCCGCCCCTGCGGGGCACCTTCCCCAAAGGAGAAGGCTTTTGACATGCGGCGCAAAAACTTGTTCCCATATCGAATATCTCCCTTGAATTTCCTCTGGAAAGGATGTATTATATATTATAAGGGAATATCGGCGTTTGCGGAGATTTCGCAGACCATTCAGGAAAGGCGGTTATCCACATGAGCATTGTGAAAAAGAGCTTTGGCAAACTTCCCGACGGCCGGGAGGCGGACCTGTACATCCTGACCAACCGGAGCGGCGCGTCCGTTGAGATCACCAATTACGGCGGCATCGTCCGGGCCATCAACGTGCCGGATAAGGCCGGCAACATTGCCAACGTGGTGCTGGGCTACGGCGACGTGGCGGGCTATTGCCCCACCTGCGGCTACCTGGGCGCGCTGATCGGCCGCGTGGGCAACCGCATCGCAAACGGCGAGTGCGAGCTGAACGGCGTGAAGCTGCACCTGGCGAAGAACGAGCGCGGCGTCACCCACCTGCACGGCGGCAACGTGGGCTTCAACGAGAAGCTGTGGGACGTGACCCCCATCGAGGGCATCTGCGAGGACAGCCTGATTTTGAAGTACACGAGCCCCGACGGCGAGGAGGGCTATCCCGGCACGCTGAAGGTGCTGGTGACCTATACCTTCACCGACGAAAACGAGCTGATCCTGCGCTATGAGGCCGTCAGCGACAAGGACACCCTGTGCAACCTCACCAACCACACCTACTTCAACCTGGCGGGCGAGGCTTCCGGCAGGAACATCGAGGACCACATCTTCGAGATGAACTGCGACACCTTCACCGTGGTGGACGCGGACTGCATCCCCACCG
>CAMVBO010000187.1 GCA_947165745.1 uncultured Clostridia bacterium
TGTGGGCGACGGCCTCACCGAGACGGACGTGTCCGCCCGGTTTGAAAACGGCGTGCTCAGCCTGAACCCGCCCCAGCCGGAAGCCCGGAAGCTTCCCGAGAAAAAGGTCATCACGATCGAAGGGTAAATGAAGCGCGAAAGCGGGGCTGTCTCAAAACAACTCGTTGCATTGTATTCCCGCCCGCGGACGCCATGAAGGGCGTCCCTGCGGTTGGAATCGGGCGCGGGGTGTCGTTTTGAGGCAGCCCCGTTTTTGCTCCATAATTGTAAAGAAAACGCTATAACTGCCCCTTGGGACTTGATTTTCGCGAGTTAGCGCGGTATCATAAACGCAAGTTATCCCCTACAAAATTGCAGAAATGGAGCGATCACAATGCTGAACATCCGCGTTGAGAGGACCACCGCGCCCAAGGCCAAGCCCGAGAAGGGCCAGAAGCTGGGCTTCGGTCACATCTTCACCGACCACATGTTTGTGATGAACTACACCGAGGGCAAGGGCTGGCATGACGCCCGCATCGTGCCCTATCAGAAGATCGAGTTGGATCCCTCCGCCATGGTGTTCCACTATGGCCAGACCATGTTCGAGGGCCTGAAGGCCTATCGCGGCGCGAATGGCGAAGCCTATCTGTTCCGCCCGGACATGAACGCCAAGCGCGCCAACAACTCCAACGACCGCCTGTGCATCCCGCAGATCCCTGAGGAGGACTTCGTCGAGGCCATCAAAGCCGTCGTCGCCATCGACAAGGACTGGATTCCCACCGAGCCGGGCACGTCCCTGTACATCCGCCCCTTCATCATCGCCACGGATGAGTTCCTGGGCGTGGCCCCCAGCAAGACCTACCTGTTCATCGTCATCCTCAGCCCCTCCGGCGCCTATTACGAGAGCGGCCTGGCCCCCGTGGGCATCTGGATCGAGGACGAGTACGTGCGCGCCGTGCGCGGCGGCATCGGCTTTGCCAAGACCGGCGGCAACTACGCCGCGTCCCTGATCGCCCAGGTGAAGGCCCATGACGGCGGATACAGCCAGGTGCTGTGGCTGGACGGCGTGGAACGCAAGTACATCGAGGAAGTCGGCGCGATGAACATCATGTTCAAGATCGACGGCAAGATCGTCACGCCCATGCTGAACGGCTCCATCCTGCCCGGCATCACCCGCAACAGCGTGCTGTTCCTGTGCCGCCAGTGGGGCATGGAGGTGGAGGAGCGCAAGGTGTCCGTGGACGAGCTGATCGAGGCCCAGAAGTCCGGCAAGCTGGAGGAGGTCTTCGGCACCGGCACCGCCGCCGTCATCAGCCCCGTGGGCAAGCTGCGCTACATGGACGAGGTCATGACCATCGGCGACGGCAACATCGGCCCCGTGACCCAGAAGCTGTACGACACCATCACCGGCATCCAGACCGGCAAGCTGGAGGACAAGTACGGCTGGCGCGTGCGCGCGGACTGACCCGGCAGGGCCGGGAGCCTTTTGCTGCCGCCTTCCAGGAAACGATTTCCCGCCCCATGGATTCAAGGGCGGGAAATCTGCGTTTGGAGTGCGCCAAATAACCATGGACTGCAGTATGCGCGGACTGAGCGCGCAGAGCTGGAAACAGAAAGCCAACAATTGGGGGACGTCGCGAAGCGACGTCCCCGCTTTTGCAAATATGCGCGAGGAAGTGATGCCATGGAGCGCGCGCTTTCACGCTTCATCGACCCCAGCCCCGCCCTGCCCGGGGAGCGCTAGCTGTTTTCCAACCGGGCGCTGAAGGCCATGATCGTGCCGCTGCTGATCGAGCAGCTGCTGCAGCTGGTGGTGGGCATTGCGGACACGCTGATGGTCAGCTATGCGGGCGAGGCCACCGTGTTCGGCGTGACGCCGGCCACCATGATCTACACCATCTTCATCTACCTGTTCACCGCCGTGGCCACCGGCGGCGCGGTGGTGGTGAGCCAGTATCTGGGGCGCGGCGACCGGGACAACGCCAATCTCGCGGCCGGTCAGATTTATTTCATCGCCGGGGCGGTGTCGCTGGTATGCCTGGCGCTGACGCTGCTGTTCGGCGATTTCGTGCTGGCCCGGCTGTACGCCCGGGTGGACGGCGCGGTGATGGATGCCTGCCGGGTGTACCTGCGCATCGTGGCGCTGTCCTTCCCGGCCAACGCCATCTACAACGCCGGAGCCGCGCTGTACCGGTCCATGGGCCGGACGAGGACCACGATGGTGGTCTCCAGCGCGATGAACCTTCTGAACGTGATCGGCAACGCCATCGGCGTGTTCGTGCTTCGCGCGGGGGCTGCCGGCGTGGCCTGGCCCACCACCCTGTCCTGGTGGGCGGCTGCCGTGGCCATGACCGCGCTGTGCCTGAACGCGAAGAACCAGGTGCATGTGATCCCGGCGCAGATGCTGCGCCTCCGGCGGGAGATGTCGGGCCGGATACTGCGCGTTGCCGTGCCCAATGCCGCCGAACAGACGCTGTTCCAGCTGGCGAAGGTGGTGCTCGGCGGCCTGGTGGCCACCTTCGGCACCTCCCAGATCGCCGCCAACGGCATCGGACAGACGCTGTGGTCGCTGGCCGCCTGCATGTGCACGTCCATGAGCCCGGTGTTCATCACCGTGGTGGGGCAGTGCGTGGGCGCGGGCGACGCCGACGCCGCGGCCTGGTACATGCGCAAGCTGACGCGGCTTTCGCTGCTGCTTTCCCACGGTGTGGAACGCGCTGGTGATGCTGCTGGTGCCCGCAGTGCTGCCGCTGTACGCCGTGACGGGGGAGACCCGGCATTACATCTGGGTGATCGTCATCATCCACAACATCTTCGCCGCGCTGGTGCAGCCGCTCACCATGCCCATGTCCTCGGGTCTGCGGGCCGCGGGAGACGTGCAGTACAGCCTGTGGTCTTCGATCCTGTGCACGATGGTGTTCCGCACCGCGCTGTCTTTTGCCCTGGGCCTGTGGCTGAACATGGGCATCGTGGGCATCACCTGGGCCATGGTGCTGTCCTGGTGCCTGAAGGCGGCGCTGGACATGGCGCGCTTTTACAGCGGCAAATGGAGGGAGAAGCGGGTCATATGATGCGATTATCATTGACTATCCGCATACTCCATGCTAACATAGGTGCATACTCATAGAAAACATGGAGGTGCGTTTTTATGGAATTCAAGGGTTCAAGGACCGAGGCCAATTTGATGGCCGCGTTCGCCGGCGAGAGCCAGGCCCGCAACAAGTACGACTACTACGCTTCCCAGGCCAAGAAGGACGGCTATGTGCAGATCGCGGCCATCTTCGAGGAGACCGCGAAGAACGAGAAGGAGCACGCCAAGCTGTGGTTCAAGCTGCTGCACGGCGGCAAGGTGCCCACCACCACCCAGAACCTGTCCGACGCCGCCGACGGCGAGAACTTCGAGTGGACCGATATGTACGCGAAGTTTGCCCAGGAGGCCCGGGAGGAGGGCTTTGAGGACATCGCCAAGCAGTTCGAGGGCGTGGCCGCCATCGAGAAGGAGCACGAGGAGCGCTATCGCAAGCTGCTCAAGAACATCGAGGAGGGCCTCGTGTTCAGCCGCGACGGCGACATGATCTGGCAGTGCAGCAACTGCGGCCACATCTGCATCGGTAAGAAGGCCCCGGAGGTCTGCCCGGTGTGCAACCATCCCCAGAGCTATTTCCAGATCAAGGCGGAGAACTATTGATGGAAGAGGCGGCATAGCGCCAGCGCGCGAATCCAGTGCAGCCCTGCCAGATAAAAACAGACCCTTCACTTCGCTCAGGGTGACAACGTCGTATTGCCTGTCATCCTGAGCGGAGCGAAGGATCTGTTCATTTTGGCGCGGCCGCGGCGCTGTTTCCGGCGCTTCTCCGCGCGACAAGGATCATGCCCGACGCCGCAACGATCACCCCCGCCAGCGCCCCGGCGCTGTCAATGCCCACGTCCAGCAGGCGAGGGCCGCGTCCGCTGACGAACATCTGGTGCAGCTCGTCGGTGGCGGCGTAGAGCGTGGCGATCAGCCAGGCCCAGGACAGGGCGAACCGGCGCGGCCTGTTGTGGAACCACAGCCGCAGCCAGCAGGCCAGGGAAGCGGCCAGCAGCGCGAATTCCAGGAAGTGGGCGCACTTGCGCACGACGGTGTCCAGCTGTTCCAGGAACACATGCTGCTGCGCGGGCGGCATCTGCGCATAGTCGGGGCGCACCACCCGTGCTACCGCCCGGGTGATTTCGCCGCTTATCGCCGCGGAGTCCGTGCTGTGCTGGGCGGAAAACCAGAAGATGGCCACCGCCGTGAGCAGCGAGACGATCAGGAAAAAGCGCGTCCAAAACGTGCGATGCTCCATGGAAGAAAACTCCTTTTTGGATTGACCCCACCATTATACCGCATTGGCCGCCGCCTTTCAAGGCGCGCATTCGCAACATTTCCGCCCTTGACAAGCGGCGGGCTTCGTGCCATAATAAATAAGCGTGAGCGTGCACCCATAGCTCAGCAGGATAGAGCGACCGCCTCCTAAGCGGTAGGCCGGGGGTTCGAATCCCTTTGGGTGCGCCACACAGAAGCAGCCCTCCGGGCTGCTTTTTGTGTGGCGCAGCCAAACCGGGGTAAGCGAACACCCTTTGCGAGGCAAAGGGGTTCGGCGAAGCCGCGGCGCGAAGCGACGCCATCCCTTTGGGTGCGCCACACAGAAGCAGCCCTCCGGGCTGCTTTTTGTGTGGCGCAGCCAAACCGGGGTAAG
>CAMVBO010000188.1 GCA_947165745.1 uncultured Clostridia bacterium
AAGTGGATCGGCGAGAGCAAACGCATCGTGTTCTTCGGCGGCGCGGGCGTATCCACCGAGAGCGGCATCCCCGACTTCAGGAGCGTGGATGGCCTCTACAACCAGCAGTACGATTACCCGCCGGAGACGATCCTGAGCCACACCTTCTTCATGCGCAAGCCGGAGGAATTCTTCCGGTTCTACCGCAACAAGATGCTCTTCCCGGACGCCATGCCCAACGCGGCCCACAAAAAGCTGGCCCAGTGGGAGGCGGAGGGGAAGCTGTCCGCCGTGGTGACCCAGAACATCGACGGGCTGCACCAGAAGGCCGGTTCAAAAACGGTGTACGAGCTGCACGGCTCGGTGCTGCGCAATTATTGCATGTGCTGCAGAAAGTTTTACGATCTGGACTACGTGATGCACACCACCGGCGTGCCCAAGTGCGAATGTGGCGGCACCATCAAGCCGGACGTGGTGCTGTATGAGGAGTCCCTGGACGACGAGACCGTGACCCGCGCCTGCATGGCCATTGAACAGGCCGATATGCTCATCATCGGCGGCACGTCACTGAGCGTCTATCCCGCCGCGGGGTTCATCGACCTCTATCGCGGCCACAGACTGGTGCTGGTGAACATGAGCGCCACGCCCAGGGACGCCCGGGCGGATTTGATCGTGCGGGATCCCATCGGCCGGGCCTTTGCCGAGCTGCCATAGTATGGCGGACAGGATCATTGCATTTGCCCCGGTTGCGCCGCCCGGCGCTCGCATACTGATCCTGGGCAGCATGCCCAGCGTAGAATCCCTGAACCAGGGCTTCTACTACGCCCATCCGCGCAACGTCTTCTGGCGCATCCTGGCGGAGGTATACGGAGCGCCCTTCCCGGAAATCATCCCCGACAGGATCGCGCTGCTTGAGCGGCATGACATCGCCCTGTGGGACGTGCTGCACAGCTGCCAGCGTCAGGGCTCTCTGGACTGCGCCATCCGCAGGCCGCAGGTCAACGATTTCGAGGGCTTGTTTGAACGCTGTCCCGGCATCGGGAAGATCCTGTTCAACGGCGCGACGGCTTGCGATATGTTTATGAAACACGCGAGCGAATACCTGTGCGGGCGTTCCTGGGCGCGCATGCCCTCCACCAGCCCGGCGTATACGTTAACCTATGAAAGGAAACTCGCGCTTTGGCGCGACGGGCTTCGATTATGAACATCAATCCTTGTGACATTATCCGGAAAAAGCGCTTTGGTGAAGAGCTGAACGAGCAGGAGATCCGCGCCTTCGTGCGCGGCGTGGTGGACGGCAGTTTCGCCGACTATCAGGCCTCCGCGCTGCTGATGGCCATCTGCATCAACGGCATGACCGATCGGGAAACCCTGGCGCTGACCCTGGCGATGGAGAAGTCCGGCGACACGCTTGACCTGTCCGACATACCCGGCGTAAAGGCCGACAAGCACTCCACCGGCGGCGTGGGGGATACCACGTCGCTGATCCTGGTGCCCCTGGTTGCGGCCTGCGGCGTGAAGATGGCGAAGATGTCCGGACGCGGCCTGGGCTTTACCGGCGGCACGCTGGACAAACTGGAGTCCATCTCAGGCTTGAGCGTCACCAAGGACATTGAAAGCTTCAAGCGGCAGGTGCGCGGCGTGGGCTGTGCCATCATCGGCCAGACGGCAAAGCTGGCTCCCGCGGACAAGGTGCTGTATGCCCTGAGGGATGTGACCGCCACGGTGGACTGCATGCCGCTGGTGGTGTCCAGCATACTATCCAAGAAGCTGGCCGCCGGGTGCGACGTGGTGGTGCTGGACGTGAAAAGCGGCAGCGGCGCCATCATGGACACGCCGGAGAAATCCCGCCAGCTGGCCGAGACCATGGTGCGCATCGGCAACATGAGCGGGAAGCGTTTTTCCGCGCTGATTACGGATATGGACCAGCCACTTGGCAACTACATCGGCAACGCCCTGGAGGTGGAGGAGGCCATCGACGTGCTGGCCGGGCGCACCCAGGGCGATTTGAAGGACGTGGCGCTCACCCTCGGCGCGCACATCCTGCGCAACGCCGCGTCCGCTCCGACCAGCGAGGCGGGCATCGCCATGCTGGAGGAAAAGATCGCAAACGGCGAGGGCCTGAAGAAGCTGGGCGAGATGATCCAGGCCCAGGGCGGCGACTGCCGCGTGGTGGAGAACACCGACCTTCTGCCAAAGGCACCCATGAAGGTGGAGCTGCGCGCCGACAGGGCCGGGTACGTCACAAGGATGATGACCAACGATATCGGCAACGCCGCAAAGCTTCTGGGCGCGGGGCGCGAGCACAAGACCGACCAGCTGGATCTATCCGTGGGCATCGTGATGAACAAGCGCCTGGGCGAAGCCGTGAAGCGGGACGAGCTGCTGGCCACGATGCATGTGGGGGAAAAATCGGACAAGGTTGGCGCCTACAATCTGTTGAAACGGTCCATCGTCATCGGCGATGAGAAGCCCGAGCCGAAGCCGCTGATCCAGGCGGTCATCGAATAAATCCATGAGCAAGAGCAAGCGCGCGGCGAGTAAGAGCGCTGTTCCGGCACCGCGCGAAAAGTTGAAGTGGTATCGGCAAACGGGCTGGCTGCTGGGGGTCAGCCTTGTTTGCTATACTGCGATCGCCGTCGGACTGCGGCTGGCGCTGGGCGCTGGGTTCACAGCGCTGTTCCGCGCCTGGGGCGTGGACGGGAACGCCGTTGCTCGCGCGCCCGTATGGGCGCGGCTGATCTACCGCTGGCACGGCAGCGCCGTGACGCTGATCGTCGCGATGGCGACCCTCGCGCTGTGCCGATGGCTGCGAGCACTGTGGGCAAATAAGGAAGAGGAAAACAAATCCTCAGCCGCCCTCGGCGACAGCGCCCCTTGCGAAGGGGAGCATGCCTGTGCGCCGCGTTCCGACCTTCCTTGTGTAAAGGGAGGAGGCCCGCGAAGCGGCGCGGGGGGATGGTCGTCTTTGGCCGTCTTCACCGTCGTCGGCATCGGCGCGGCGGGGCTGATCCTTGCGGTCGGCCTGATCCCGGACAGCCTGCGGCCGGAGTGGTCCGCGCCGAGGGTCACGTGGGCGCTGCTTCCTCTGTGCGCTGTGGCGTTTATATCGATACTGGCTGAGGAACAGTTCACCAAACGGGTGCTGTATGACGGCGTCGGCGTTCGCTGGGGCGCGCTCTGGTCGACGGTCCTGTCGACGATCGCCTTCTTCCTGATCGCCGGCGGGTATGCCGGGAACGTTATCAGCGCCGCCAACGTGGCGCTGATGGGCTGGCTCGGTTGTATGATCTACCGCCGTTACGGGCTCTGGGCCTCCGTGGGTCTGCGCTTTGGCTGGACCGTCGCAACGGTGTTCCTGCTGGGCTACGGCGGCGGCGAGGCCGCGGTTTGGCGGTTTTACGGCGTCAGCGAAAGCCTGCTCACCGGCGGCGACGCCGGGTTTGTGTACGGGCTGTATCTGACGGCGGCGCTTGTGGCCACAATAACGGCGCTGCTTCGAAGAAGGCGCTGAAAAGAAAGATCCTTCGCCGCGCACAGGATGACAATGAATTTTCGTTGTCTTCCTGTGTGCGGCGAAGGATCTTCTTATCTACGGCCGGTATACTCTCAGCTTTCCGGACACCACACGAACGTCGAAGGGTAAGCCCTCATAGATTTCCCCGTCAATTTGAATCGGCATGGGTCCTTCTGCCTGGATGCGCAGCCTGGCGTCCCGCCGGAAGGCCGTGGTTGGCAATTCCAGAATCCGTCGCTTCATCAGTTTTGCCAGCGCAAAAGGGATGCCCGACCTGGAGATGTTATCCACGATCACGATGTCCGCCAGCCCGTCGTCGATCACGGCTTCCGGGCACACGGGTATGCCGCCGCCGATGCGCTGGCCGTTGCCGGCGCAAGCGATGAATGCGCGATGCTCCCGGGTGCCCTCCGGGGTGATTTCCAGAAACCGCTTCAGTTTATATCCCAACAGCGTGATGACCAGCGAGGCCAGATAAGCCGCAGATCCCTTCAACACCTTCATGCGGCTGTAGCGGTGTAGAATGTCCACGTCGATGCCGGTGCCGATCACGTTGATGCCCCGCACGCCGCCGCATTCCAGATAGTCCGTGGGTTTCGCCTGACCGTTTATCAGCACGTCCAGCGCCCCATCCGGCGCGTTCGGGATGCCCGCCGCGGCGGCAAAATCATTGCCGCTGCCACAGGGAACGATGCCAAGGCGCACCCGCGCCGGATCAACCAGACCATTCAGCACCTCGTTCAGCGTGCCGTCGCCGCCCATGGCCACGATGTTCACTTCCTCGCTGTTTCGGCTCGTCAGCCTTCGGGCGATATCGATGGCCTCGCGGCGGCCTTGCGTCTCATAAAAGGCGTGAGCCGCGCCCAAAGACTTGAGCCGCGTTTCCAGCGCTGCTTTGAACCGCCTAGATTTTCCGTTTCCGGCGATGGGGTTGTAAATGAAGTGGTACATGAAGCGTCGTCCCTTTGCGTGTACTTGGGTGCTTTTTGGGCATGGAAAAGCAGACCGCGCTGTTTCGGCGGCGCCGCTTGGGGATGCGGCGGGGCCGATGGATTGGGTGTGGGGAGAAAATCAGAAGGGGAGATCGAAGGAAAATGCGCGGTCTGCCCTGTGATTCCATGATACCCATAAAGTATCAGCTGAATATAAGCAATTATACCATGATTGTCTCCGTGCTGCCCTGCGGGGCGCGGCGACCCGGCAA
>CAMVBO010000189.1 GCA_947165745.1 uncultured Clostridia bacterium
AAACACCACGTGCCGCTCCCCCGCGGGCGCGCCGTTCTCGTCGATCAGCAGCATGTCCCGGCCGGTCATGGTCTCGGCCAGCTCCCTGGGGTTCTTGATGGTGGCTGAACAGCAAATGAAGGTGGGATGCGCGCCGTAGAATTCGCAGATGCGCTTCAGGCGGCGAATGACGTTGGCCAGGTTCGAGCCGAACACGCCGCGATAGGCGTGAATCTCGTCAATGACCACGTATTTGAGGTTTTCAAACAGCTTCACCCACTTGGTGTGGTGGGGCAGGATGCCCTGGTGCAGCATGTCCGGGTTGGTGACCACCACATGGCCCGCCTGCCGGATCGCCGAGCGCGCCGAGGCGGGCGTATCCCCGTCGTAGGTGTACGCCTTGATTTCGGCCCCCATGTCCTGGATCATGCCGTAGAGCTCCGCCACCTGGTCGCTGGACAGCGCCTTTGTGGGAAACAGGTACAGCGCCCGGGACGCCTCGTCCTTGAGTATGGACTGGAGTACCGGGATGTTGTAGCACATCGTCTTGCCCGAGGCCGTGGGCGTCACCACGACAAAGTCCCGCCCGGACAGCGCCGCCTCGATGGCCTGGCTCTGGTGGATGTAGGGCCTCTCGATGCCCCGCTTTTTCAGCGTATCGACGATCCGCCCGTCCAGTGCCTCCGGGAAGCGGCCATACTTCGCCTGACGCGCCGGCAGCACCTGCCAGCTCGTCACGTTGTCCATGAAGGACGGGTTGTTTTGAAGTTTTCTGATGTATTCCTGAATATTCATAGATCATATGAGGAATGAGGAGTAAGGAATGAATGGCGAAGGAACCGCGCGTCAGCCGCATTCTCCATTCCTGATTCCTCATTCCCAATTCCTCATTCAAGGTTCGACGATCACCATTTCCGTGCCGGCCACGGCCTCCTCCACCAGGGCGTCCACGTCCAGCTTGCTTTCCACCTTGGGCATGGTCTCCAGCTTCGGCCGGGTGACGGGATGGCGCGGGGTGAACACGGTGCAGCAATCCTCATAGGGCAGTATGGAGGTTTCGTAGGTGTCGATTCGGTTCGCGATGTCCATGATCTCGGTCTTGTCCAGACCGATCAGCGGCCGGAACACGGGCATATCCACCACGGCGTCGGTGCAGCACAGCGCCTCCATGGTCTGGGAGGCCACCTGGCCCAGGCTCTCGCCCGTGATCAGCGCCAGCGCGCCGAAGTCCCTGGCGATCCGCTGGGCAATGCGCATCATAAAGCGCCGGGTGATCAGCGTGCCCAGCTCCTCCGGGCACTTTTCGTGAATCTCCAGCTGGCACTTGGTAAAGGGCACCAGGTACACCCGCATGCCGCCGGAATACCAGGCCAGCTTCTTCGCCAGCTGCATCACCTTGTCCTTGGCCAGCTCGCCGGTATAGGGCGGGCTCTGGAAGTGGATGGCGCACATTCTGACGCCACGCTTCATCAGCTGATAGCCCGCGACCGGGCTGTCAATGCCGCCGGAGAGCAGCAGCGCCGCCTTGCCGCCGGTGCCCATGGGCATGCCGCCCACGGCCATGATCTCCTCAACGCAGATATAGGCGTTGTCGCGGATCTCCACCATCAGCTTGTGCTGGGGCTTGTGAACGTCCACGGTCAGGTTGGGGTTGGCTTCCAGCACCTGGTGGCCGATCTCCGCGGCGATCTCCATGCTGTTCAGGGGAAACTTCTTGTCGCTGCGCTTGCCCTGCACCTTGAAGGTGCCGGAATAGCCGGCCATCATCTTCACCGCCCCGGCGGCGATGGTGTCAAAATCCTTCTCCATCTCCACGGCGGGACTTACGGAGTACACGCCGAAGACCTTGCTGACCCGGTCGATGGTGGCGGCCAGGTCTTCAAAATCGGACACGTAGACCCGGGAATCGGACAGCCACACATGGCCGCCCAGGGGCTTCACGGCCCGCTTGATGTTGTCAGTCAGAACTTTTAAAAAGTGGGGGCGGTTCGCGCCCTTCAAAAACACCTCGCCATATCGGACGAGCAACACATCCCGCATGCTTTGACTTATCTCCTTTGGAACCGCTTGAGCAGGTCGTACTGTACCCCGACCCGCTGGGCGGCATAATCGATTTCTTCCTCCGTGGTGTGAGGGCTCAGGCTGAACCGCACGGCCCACTCTGCCTCCCTGGCGGGAACGCCGGCGGCGGTCAGCACCGCCGACACCTTCAACTTCTTGGACGAGCAGGCCGAGCCCGTGGACACGAACACCCCGTCGCCCTCCAGCGCGTGGAGCATCACTTCCCCGCGCACGTTGGGAAAGCCGATATTCACGATGTGCGGCGCGGAGGCCTCTGGGTCGGCGCCGTTGACGATCATCTCCGGCACGGCCCTGCGGATGCCCTCGATCAGCCGAAGCTTCTTGCGCATCAGCTTCTCCGGCATGTCCGCGCCCATGTCCGTGAGCTCCCGCACCGCCGCGCCCAGGCCCATGATGCCCGGGGTATTCTCGGTGCCGGAGCGGACCGCGCCCTCCTGGCCGCCGCCCACGTGCTGAGGCTGGAGCTTCACGCCCTTCTTCACCACCAGCGCGCCGACGCCCTTCGGCCCGTGCAGCTTGTGGCCGGACAGGGTGTACAGATCCGCCCACTTCATGTCAAATGGCACCCGCAGATAGCCCTGCACGCCGTCCACGTGGATGAGCGCGCGCCCGTTCACGAAATCATGCAGCTTCTCGCCGCCCAGCAGCCACCCGGTCTCGTTGTTCACCTGCATCACGCTGACCAGGCTCGCGCCGTCCGAAAGCGCCCTGTCCAGCGCGTCCCAGTCCAGCTCGCCCGCCCGGCTCACGCCAATGTGGCGCACGTCGTGGCCCAGCTGGGAAAGCCGCTCGCAGGCCGCCAGCACCGACGGATGCTCCACCGTGCTGACCGCCACCACCTGGCTCCCCCGCATGCGCTCCACCGCGCCGAGGATGGCCAGGTTATTGGCCTCGGTGCCCCCGGAGGTGAAGTACAGGTCGCAATTTACGCCATGGACGGTGTCCAGGATGTCCTCCCGCACCTGGCGCACCCGGCGGAACACCTCCACCGAGGGCTTGTAGACGCTGGAGGGGTTGTACCAGTCCTCCGTCAGGCATTGGGTCATCGCCGCCACCGCCGCCGCGCAGGGCCGGGTGGTGGCGCTGTTGTCAAGATATGCTTGCGCCATAGTTTGAATTGCCGTCCTCGTCATACCACACGCCCCGGGGCAGATACTTCTTGCTGCGGATCATGGCCACCATCTCGTCGCTCAGCTCCAGGATGATGACGTGCTTCATGCCCTTGCGCTGGAAGTAGAAATAATACAGCTTGGCGTCCCGGTTCACGAACCAGTTGTGCTTCTTCACGCCCGGCTCGTTCAGCGTCTTCTGGAAGGCGGGGCCGGCGCAGGGGCCGCAGCGAATGACGTCCTTCATCTCAAGGGCGGTCAGGTACTTGCGGCGCTTGTTGTTCAACACCCGGCTCACGTCCAGGTTGCCGTTGGTAAAAGTATAGTCATACTCCACGCGCAAATTGTCCGAGCCGCGCCACAGCAAAAACGCGCCGCCGCCGAAGATCACCGTCAGAAGCAGGTTTTGCCAGGAGAACACCATGCCGCCGGTCTCCGGATTCATGCCGACGATGTTGGAGAGCATGAACGCCGCGATCAGCGCGAACACGATCAGCAGTCCCCAGCACAGATAGTACAGCGCCGTGTACGCGCCCTGTTTGCGCCTTACGGCGATCGTCTCCAGAAAATCATCCATGTCAAGCACCTCCCGGCCCCGCCCGGATATCCGCGCCAAGGGCCCATAAAGTCAAAATTCCACATATAGATTATATCACAATTTTCAGGAATGTCGATAGTTAAACACAAAATTGACCCACATTTCTTTGCGCGAAAGAAGAATGTGTGCTATACTAACGGGTGTACATATTTCAGTCCGCGAGCCCAAAGGCTTCCTTCGCGGGAAGGCTTTGAGGCCCATGATCGATACCGGAGGCAGTCAACCCGTGAAATGTCCCTATTGCGGCAGCGTGTGCGCCGACGACACGCTGTATTGCCCCAGCTGCAAGCAGCCCCTGCCCACGGCCCAGGCCGAGGCGCAGGAGCTTCGCCATGCCCCGAAGGAGAAGCGCACCCCGTTGCAAAAGGCGCTGACCGCGCTGGTGGCGGTGGCGTTCGCCGTGGCGCTGGTCATCGGCGGCTTCAAGCTGGCCAGCTGGATTCACAACTATCAGCTCAACCGCCTGTACACCCGCGGCATATACACCCCCAAGGTGTCCCGGATCCAGATGGAGGATCTGCGCTCCGGCCACGCCATAATCTTCTACGGCAAGGACGGCGACCAGATCTACCTGCCCGAGATGGAGCGCTCGCTGACCATCTCCGGCGGCGTGGCCCGCATGGAGGTGGCGGACTCCGACTGGTTCGACGCGAACGTGAACGACGTGGAGTACGCGGACATCACCCTCTCCCCCATGCTGATCTCCGAGACCGGCACAAAGACGGAGCTGCCCGCCTTCAACTTCCAGGTGGACGTGCCGGAGTCGCCCCTTTCTGTGACCACCCCCGCCCAGGAGCGCACCACCGTCGTCACCGGCATCTATCCGCTGGTGCTGAACGTGGTGCCCGGCAGCACCGTGTTCATCAACGGCGAAGACGTGACCGAGTCCGTGGACCGCAGCGGCCTGCTGTCCACCTA
>CAMVBO010000190.1 GCA_947165745.1 uncultured Clostridia bacterium
GTGGAGCGGGTGCTGGTGGTGGCGGCGCTGTGCTGGGCCGGGGAGGCCCGGAACCGGCTGGCGGAGGTCATCCGGAACGCCATCTATCAGATGGAGGGCAGCGTGTTCCGCCTCACCGGCGGCGATTTGAAGGCCCGCGTGCCGGATATGGAGGTCAAGGAGCTGGCCGAGCTGGCCGCTCAGATCAACGTGATGGCCAACCGCCTGGAGAGCCTCATCGAGCGCAGCCGGCTGGAGCAGGAGAACCTGGCCAAGTCGGAACTGCGGCTGCTCCAGGCCCAGATCAACCCCCACTTCCTGTATAACACGCTGGACGCCATCATCTGGCAGGCGGAGAGCTGCAAGAGCGAGGAGGTCATCCACCTCACCCGCTCGCTGAGCGATTTTTTTCGCATCACCCTGTCCTCCGGCGCGGACTGGATTCCGCTGGAGCGGGAGGCGCGCCACCTGTCCGGCTATTTGAGCATCCAGAAGACCCGCTATCGCGACATACTGAATTACGCCATCGACATCCCCGAGGAGCTTCAGGACGGCTACATTGTGAAGCTGCTGTTGCAGCCGCTGGTGGAAAACGCCCTGTACCACGGCATCAAGACCCGCCGGGGCGGCGGTTTCATCCGCGTCAGCGCCGCGCGGGAGGGCGACAGGGTGCGCTTCCTGGTGGAGGACACCGGGCGGGGCATGACGCCGGAGGAGCTGAAGCGGGTGATCGCCGTCATGCGCAGCGACGCCCCGGCGATGGCCGGAGGGGAAGCCCCCGACGCGGCAAATGTCCCCCTCGAGGGCAGCAGCTTTGGTTTGAGAAACGTGGACATGCGCATCCGGCTCTTCTATCACCAGGAAAAGGGCCTTGAAATCGAGAGCGGACCGGGAGGCACGAAGGTCTCCTTCCGGGTGCCGCTGAAATCCAGGGAGGAAATCGCCAATGATGAAGGTGTTTCTGGTTGACGACGAGATTGCCATAAGGGAGAACCTGCGCAACTCTTTCCCCTGGGAGGACAGGGGCTTTCAGCTGGTGGGCGAGGCTCCGGACGGGGAGATGGCCCTGCCGATGATCCGCGATTTGAACCCGGACATCCTGCTGACGGACATCCGCATGCCCTTCATGGACGGCGTGCAGCTGTGCACCGAGGTGAAGCGGATGATGCCCTGGGTGGGCGTGGTGATCCTCTCCGGCTACGACGACTTCTCCTATGCCCAGCAGGCCATCTCCCTGGGCGTGAAGGAATACCTGCTCAAGCCCATCACGGCCCAGGAGCTGGGCAGCGCGCTGGACCGGGTGGCGGAGCAGATCGCTGCCGAGCGCAGCGCTCAGGAGAACATGGAAAACCTGCGCCGGGATGTGGTGTCCGGCAACCGTTTCCTGCGGGAAAAGCTGCTGGCCTCGCTGTTCACCGACGAGGGCGACCGCTTTGAGGACGAGCAGCTGATGCGCCAGATGCGTCAGATGGGCGTGAACCTGGCGGCCAACTGCTATGTGGTGATCGACATCGCCTTCCCGCTGAAGGACGAGGCCCGCTCCCTGGCGCGGGTGTCCCTCTACGACCTGGCGGAGGCCACCGGCGGCAGCGTGTTCACCTGCGGCATGCCCCACGGGGCGCGGGCGCTGGTGCTGGGCGACAACGAGCGGGACGCCGAGGAGCGCGCCTATTCCTTCGCCAATTCCGCCGCGCACCTGCCGATGCTGGAAAACTGCGGGGAGCTGCTGCTGTCCATTGGCGAGACCGTGAACGACTATTACGACATTCGCCGCTCCATGCAGTCCGCCCGCCATGTGCGCCATGTGGCGGCGGGGCAGGGGGCGAGCCGCAGGATCATCGGCGTGGGCGAGCTGAACGACGCCACCACCGTGCTGAACAGCCTGGAGCTGAGCCCCCTGTACGAGCGGCTGCAATACGCCCCCGAGGGCGAGCTGGACGCCATCCTGGCGGAGTATACCGGCAGCCTGCCGGACAGCGGCGGCGGCATTGAGCTGGCCATGGGCTACCTGCGCATCGCGGCGGTCATCGCGGCGCGGCGCATCGTGGAGGACGCTGGGGCCGACCCCCAGAGCTATCTGGACGAGGGGCTGATCGCCCAGGCGCTGCGGGCTGAGGATGCCTCGGGGCTGGAGTCGGTGAAGGCGCTGCTCAGGGAGGCCATCGCCTGCCGCGACCGCAGCGGCAACGGCGTGGGGGACACCCCCGTGGGCCGCGCCCGCGTGTACCTGAGCAAGAATTTCGCCAACCCGAACCTGATGCTCCAGGACGTGGCCAGCGAGGTGGGCATCTCCCAGAGCCACTTTTCCACGGTGTTCGCCCAGGAGACGGGCATCACCTTCACCCAGTATCTCACGGGCCTGCGCATCGCCAAGGCCAAGGAGCTGTTGGAGGCCACGCCCATGCGCTCCTCCGAGATCGCCTTCCAGGTGGGCTACAACGACGCCCACTACTTCAGCTATCTGTTCAAAAAGCACACCGGCATGACCCCCAGCGAATACCGCAAATCCAATAAAAATCAACCGGACGCCGAATAATTTTGAATCATTATCGGTAAATTGCATGAAAAAGCCGAAGGATTTTCAACCTTCTTCCAAAGCAAGTGTATTTCATTTTAAGGCCGGGGCGGTTACAATAGTACCATCAGCGGCAGACCTTGCCGCAAATAAGAAATGGAGGCTATCACCATGAAGAAGATCCTTGTTCTGGCTCTCGCTCTGATCCTGGCCCTGAGCTGCTGCGCTGCTCTGGCTGACGGCATTAAGGTTGGCATCATCAACCTGGACCCCTCCGAGTCTGGCTATCGTCAGGCGAACGTCCAGAACCTGAACGACGTTTTCACCGCCGAAAACGGCTATGACGCCACCTTCGTCACCGCTCCCACCGCTGACAAGCAGCTGGATGCTTTCAACGGCTTCGTGACCGACGGCGTGCAGTACATCCTGGTTTCCGCCGCTGAGGTCACCGGCTGGGACGAGGCGCTGCAGGAGGCTCAGGACGCCGGCATCGGCGTGTTCCTGTTTGACCGCCTGATCGAGTGCGATCCCTCCCTGTACACCGCGGCTGTCGTTTCCGACATGCCCAAGGAAGGCGAGACCGCCGTGGCCTGGCTGGAGAGCCTGAACCTCGACGAGTACAAGATCCTGCACATTCAGGGCCAGCTCGGTTCCGCCGCTCAGGTCGGCCGTTCCGGCGCTCTGACCGCCAAGTGCGACGCTGAAGAGAACTGGACCATCGTCCGCGAAGGCACCGGCGGCGACAGCTGGGATCCCAACGAGGCCCGCAACATCGCCCAGGCCGCCATCGACGCCGGCGAGGACTTCAACATCGTGTATGCTGAGAACGACGGCATGGCCGCTGGCGTTGTGGCCGCTCTGGACAAGGCCGGCATCACCCACGGCGTGAACGGCGACGTCATCATCATGGGCTTCGACTGCAACAAGTGGGCGCTGAAGAAGGTGCTCGACGGCGAGTGGAACTACGACGGCCAGTGCTCCCCCTTCCAGGCGGCCAAGATCGACGAGATGATCAAGGCGCTGGAGGCCGGCGAGGAGATCGAAGGCGGCATCATCTACAACGATGAGGTGGGCTTCGACGCCGCGACCATCACCGAGGAAGACATCGAGACCTACGGCCTGGGCAGCCTGGAGGACGAGGTCACCCTCGACTGATCCGACATCCCATGACAGCTTGGCGCGGTATGAACGGCAATGCGCGCGTTCATACCGCGCCTTCTTTGAGAGAACCTATCGCTTCGATCGTGAACGGGGAGGAGATTCCCAGATGCAGAATGACGTAGTATTGACAATGCGCGGGATCGTCAAGACGTTCCCGGGCACCCGGGCGCTGGACGGTGTGGACTTCACGCTGCGCAAGGGCGAGGTCCACGCGCTGATGGGGGAGAACGGCGCCGGGAAATCCACGCTGATCAAGGTGCTGACGGGCGTCTATGAAAAGGATGCCGGCAGCATCTGGGTGGAGGGCAGCGAGGGCGAGGCCCACATCCATTCCCCGCAGGACGCCCAGAACATCGGCATCAGCACCGTGTACCAGGAGATCACCCTCTGCCCGAACCTGACGGTGGCGGAAAACATGTTCATCGGCAGGACCGCCGGCCAGAAGGTGAACTGGAAGGAATATGAAAAGCGGGCCACCGAGATCCTGGACAACCTGGGGATCCCCGCCCGGGCCAGGCAGGAGCTGTCCCACTGCTCGCTGGCCGTGCAGCAGATGGTGGCCATCGCCCGCGCGGTGGACATGCAGTGCAAGGTGCTGATCCTGGACGAGCCCACCTCCTCCCTGGACGAGAAGGAAGTGGAGATGCTGTTCAAGCTGATGCGCGATCTGAAGAGCCGCGGCGTGGGCATCGTGTTCGTCACCCACTTCCTGGAGCAGGTCTACGAGATCAGCGACCGCATCACCGTGCTGCGCAACGGCCAGCTGGTGGGCGAGTATCCCGTCAGCGAGCTGCCCCAGGTGGAGCTGGTGGCCAGGATGATGGGCAAGGACCTGAACGACATGGAGGACCTGGAGGCCGTGGGCGCCAAGAGCGCCGGCAAGGCCGAGGTGGTCTACGAGGCCAGCGGCCTGTCCAGCACCGAGTGCCGCCCGTATGACTTCTCCATCCGCCGCGGCGAGGTGAACGGCTTCACCGGCCTGCTGGGCTCCGGCCGCAGCGAGAGCGTGCGCGCCATCTTCGGCGCCG
>CAMVBO010000191.1 GCA_947165745.1 uncultured Clostridia bacterium
GAACTCGCTTCATGCCTTCCTGTTCCTCCACAGCAGGCCCTTGCGGTGCTTCTCCGCCTCCGGCTGGACAGGCTCCGCCGGCTCAGCGGGCGCGGGCCGCCCGGCCGCCTCGGCCTTCAGGCGCTCGGCCTCGCCCCGGGCCTCGCGCAGGATGCGCTCGGCTTCGCCCCGGGCGGAGTGGACGATGTCCTCGGCCGTAACCCTGGCCTTGTCCGCGTCGGCCTTGGCCTGGGCGCGCATGGCGTCGGCCTCCTCGCGCATCTGGGCAGTGTACTGGTCCGCGGCCGACTGGGCAGCCTCGAACACGCCGTTCAGCCTCAGCGCCGCCTCGGCCACGGAGCCGGACTCGTTCAGCTTGATGCGCCGGTCCTCCAGCGCCTGCCTGGCCTCTTCCAAAGCCGCCTTCAGCTCGTCGTTCTGGCGCTGCTGGTCGATCAATATCTGCAGCAGGTCGTCCCGTCTGAGCTTGCGAAGCTCCTTATCCGTCATCGGCTCTGCCCTCACTCAACGTCGCGTCGCTCGCGCATGAAACGCGGTTCAACGCAAATTTAACGCGGTCGGTCGTCGTCATCACCCGCCGACCGTCTGAATTTGGATCGGTGATCGGGCGATTTAAGCAATTAATGTGGTCATATGGTCACACGTTGCTATATTTTCGGGGTTTTCGCCGCCGTTACCAATGGAATCGGCTACTTCACCCACTTTCACGCTATCATCATAGCATGATTGAGTTACACGGCTGGTTACATAACAAAAAATAACAATTTTGTCACATTGAAAAAAACAAAATGTCCCCCGCCGCATAAGCGACGGGGGACGGGAAAACGTGGATGGATCCGTATCAGGATTCGCGCTTCTTGGACACGATGTCGAACACCACGGCGGCCAGCAGCACGAAGCCCTTGACCACGCGCTGCCAATTGGCATCCAGGCTGATGAGCATCATGCCCTTGTTGATGACGCCGATCAGCGTCGCGCCGATGACCATGCCCAGCACGGTGCCGGCGCCGCCGCTGGCGGACACGCCGCCCACCACGCAGGCGGAGATGGCGTCCATCTCAAAGTTCTTGCCGGCGTCGGCGTTGGCCGCGGTGAAGCGGGCCAGCATGATCATGGCGGAAATCGAGGTGAGGATCGCCATGTTCAGGTAAGCCAGGAACATGATCCGCTTGGTGTTCACGCCGGAAAGGCGCGCCGCCTCGATATTGCCGCCCACCACGTAGAAGTGGCGGCCGATGGTGGTCTTGCTGGTAATGAAGCTGTAGAACAGCACCACCACAGCCACCCACACCAGCACGGTGGGAATGCCGCCGGCATAAGCCAGCTTGCCCATCACGAGCAGGATCGCAGCGGCGCCCAGGCCGGCCTTCGCAGCGGCCGCGCCGACGGAATCGGCCTCGTAGCCCTTCTTCAGGCGGGAGGCGCGGGTGCGGAAGACCATGAACACGATCAGCGCCGCGGCCACGATGCCCACCGCCAGGCAGACGACGTTCAGCGTGCCGTCCGGGGTCTCGAACAGGGTTCTGGAGAAGATGTTGAGAAAGCTGTTCTTCGTGCCCACGGAGATGGAGCCGGTGGAGGAGTTCTTGGTCAGGATCGAGGTGCCCAGGCCGCGGAAGGCCAGGTAACCCGCCAGGGTGGCGATCCACGGCGGCACGTTCACGTAGGCCACCAGGAAGCCCAGGCCACAGCCGTAGGCGACGGCGATACCCAGCAGGATCAGCAGGGCGATGCCCACGGGGATGCCGTTAATGACCATCAGCACGCTGCCGATGGCGCCCAGCAGGCACACGAACGCGCCGCAGGACAGGTCGATGTTGCCGCCGGTGAGCATGCACATCAGCATGCCGCAGCCGAGGATATACACGTAGGCGTTCTCATTGAAAAGCGCTCTGAAAGTGGAGGGCTTGAAGATGCCGCCCTTCGTCATAATCCAGAAGAATGCGTAGATCAGGATCAGGACGACGAGCATGGCATTCTTTTTCAGTGTTGCGGTGATTGCCTTCTTATCCATTGTTGTCATCCTCCTTCCCTATCTCTTCTGCTTCTTGGACAGCACGTCGAACATGACGGCCACCAGCAGCACGATGCCCTTGACGACCCTCTGATAGTTGGCGTCCACGTGCAGGGTGCGCATGCCCTGGTTGATGACGCCCATCAGCGTGGCGCCGATGATCATGCCGGACACCTTGCCCACGCCGCCATAGGCGGAAGCACCGCCGATGAAGCAGGCCGCGATGGCGTCCATCTCATAACCTTCGCCGTAGGTGGGGTCGATGCCCTTGGCGCGGGCGGCGACCAGCACGCCCGCCAGGCCGGCCAGCATGCCGATGTTGGCGTAGGCGAACCAGAAGACGTTGCGGGTGTTGACGCCGGAGAGGGCCGTGGCCTTCTCGTTGCCGCCGACGGCATACAAGTGGCGGCCGATGGCGGTCTTGGTGGTCACGTAATTGTAGACCAGCAGCACCAGCGCGATCCAGATCAGCACCGTGGGGATGCCTTTGAAGCTGGCCAGCTTCCAGGCCAGCCACACCACCACCGCGCAGATGATGCCCGTGGTGATCAGCTGGGCGGGGATGGACTGGTGGATGCCCAGCTTCTTCTGCACCAGGATCTTGCGCACGGTCAGCCCCGCGAAGACGAGTGCGGCCAGGACGCCCACCACCATGCAGGTGATGTTGAAGTTGCCCTCAGCGCCCGTCATATTGCGGATGAAGTCCGGCACGTAGCAGTTCGCGCCGCCGCCGAAGATGTCCAGGAAAGCCTCGTTGGAGATGGACACCTGGTAGCCCTGCAGCACGATGTTGGAAAAGCCGCGGAAGGCGTACATGCCCGACAGCGTGGCGATGAAGGCCGGCACGTGCAGCTTGGCGATCCAGAAGCCCTGGAACGCGCCCACCGCCAGGCCGATGGCCAGCATGGCCAGCACCGCCAGCCACATGTTGATGCCGTTTTGCATCATCACGCAGCCCACGGCCGCCGTGAAGCAGATGACCGAGCCGACGGACAGGTCGATGTTGCCGCCGGTCAGGATGCACAGCAGCATGCCGGAGGCCAGCACGAACACATAGCCGTTCTGGGAGATCAGGGCGTTGATGTTCGCGGGCAGCAGGCTCTTGCCGCCGCTCTGCCAGGCGAAGAAGGCCGTCACCAGCACGAGCGCCAGCACCATGGTGTATTTTTGGAAGAAAGAACTGACCTTTTCTGCCTTCATCGTCACGCACCCCTTCCCGATTTGAGGATGGCGGTCATGATGCTCTCCTGGGTGGCCTCGCTGGCCTTCATCTCGCCCACCATTTTGCCCTCGTTCATAATGTAGATCCGGTCGCTCATGCCCAGCACCTCCGGAAGCTCGGAGGAGATCATGATGACGCACTTGCCCTGGGCCGCCAGGTCGTTGATGATGCAGTAGATCTCATACTTGGCGCCCACGTCGATGCCTCGGGTGGGCTCGTCCAGGATCATGATGTCCGGCTCGGCGAACATCCACTTGGCCAGCAGCACCTTCTGCTGGTTGCCGCCGGAGAGGTTGCCCACCAGCTGCTCCACCGTGGGGGTCTTGGTCTTGAGCTTGTCCCGGTATTCCTCGGCCACGGCGTATTCCTTGTCCTGGTCGATCACGGTGTTCCTGGCCAGGCTGTCCAGGTTGGCCAGGGACGTGTTCACCCGGATGGACTGGCTCAAGATCAGGCCGTTGCCCTTGCGGTCCTCGGTGACATAGGCGATTCTGTGCTTGATGGCGTCGGTGACGCTCTTCTTCATCTTCACTGGCTTGCCGTCGATCTTCAGCTCGCCGGAGAAGTTCACGCCGTAGCTCTGGCCGAAGATGGACATGGCCAGCTCGGTGCGGCCGGCGCCCATCAGGCCGTAGATGCCGACGACCTCGCCCCTGCGCACGTTGATGGAAACGTCGTCCACCACCTTGCGCTCCGGATACAGCGGATGGTGCACTGTCCAGTGGTCCACCTCCATCAGGACATCGCCGATCTTCACGTTCTCCCGCGGCGGGAAGCGGTTGGTCATCTCGCGGCCGACCATGCCCTTGATGATGCGCTCCTCGCTGACAGGCTCCTGACCATGGTTATCGATGGTCTCGATGGTGGAGCCGTCGCGGATGACGGTTATCTTGTCCGCGACGTAGGCGACCTCGTTGAGCTTGTGGGAGATGATGATCATCGTCATGCCCTGCTTCTTGAAGCCCAGCATCAGGTCCAGCAGTGCGCGGGAATCCTCTTCGTTCAGGGACGAGGTCGGCTCGTCCAGGATCAGCAGCCTGGCCTTTTTGGCCAGCGCCTTGGCGATTTCCACCAGCTGCTGCTTGCCGGTGCCGATGGTCTTGATCTGCACCTTGCTGCTCTCCTCCAGGCCAACCATGCGCAGGTACTTGTCGGCCTCGGCGTAGGTGGTGTTCCAGTCGATGGCGAACTTGTGGCCGCGCTCGTTGCCCAGGTACATGTTTTCGCCGATGGTCATCTCCGGGACCAGCGCCAGCTCCTGGTGGATGATGACGATGCCCAGCTTTTCGGAATCCTTGATGTTTGAGAACTTGCAGACCTGCCCGTCATAGACGATGTCGCCCTCGTAGGTGCCATAGGGATAGATGCCGCTGAGCACGTTCATCAGCGTGGATTTGCCAGCGCCGTTTTCGCCCACCAGCGCGTGGATCTCCCCCTCT
>CAMVBO010000192.1 GCA_947165745.1 uncultured Clostridia bacterium
ACGGCTTCAAGTGCTACGTCTGCTCCGGCAGCGACCGCTTCATCTGCCGCGTGTTCATCGAGGGCATGCTGGACATCCCCTATGAAAACATCATCGGCATGGACGTGCAGCTGGAGGCCACGAACCAGGGCGACGAGGACGCTTTGGAATATGTGTACAGTCTGAACGACGAAGTGCGGCGCACGGACAAGCTGCTCATCAAGAACCTGAAGACCAACAAGGTGCTGCAGATCGCCCAGGAGATCGGCCGTCAGCCGGTGCTGTCCTTCGGCAATTCCGGCGGCGACGTGAGCATGCACAACTACACCATCGGCAACAACGTCTACAAGAGCGCCGCCTTCATGCTGATCGCCGACGACGAAGTGCGCGACTACGGCAACGCCGAGAAGGCGCAGGGCCTGCGCGAAAAGTGGGAGAGCAGCGGCTACAACGTGATCTCCATGGCAAACGACTGGAAGACCATCTATGGCGAAGAGGTCCACAAGACCGGCGAATTCCACTGGCTGGAAGACCTGGCCGAGGATCGGGTGCCCGTGGAGACGAAGGCCGAGGAGACGAAGACCGAGGAATAATCGCGGTTGTGGGCTGTTCGGTGGGCGGAGCGCATCGCTCCGCCTGCCAAACGGCGCCGGTTTTTCGATATGACCATGCTGTGCGTGGAATACAGGGAGTGAAGGACGATGACTGAATTGACTCTGCAAGCGGTCGTTGAGAACATCACGCAGGTGACGGAGTTCATCGACGCGCTGCTGGAAGAGCAGGAATGCTCCATGCGCGCCCAGACGCAGATTGACGTGGCCATTGACGAGCTGTTTGGCAACATTGCCCGATATGCCTATGGCAACCAGACGGGCGAGGCGACCGTGCGCTTTGAATTCGATCCCGCTGACCGAATGGCCACCATCACCTTCATGGACAGCGGCGTTCCGTTCGACCCGCTGAAGAAGGATGACCCGGACGTGACGCTCGCCGCTGAGGAGCGGGGAATCGGCGGTCTGGGCATTTTCCTGGTCAAGAAGACCATGGACGATATGAAGTACCGGTTTGAGAACGGTAAAAACGTTCTGACCATATACAAGCACATTTAATCATAAGGAGGAAACAACGATGAAGATCACCAAGAGCATGAATGGCACCGCGCTGGAAGTCGCCCTGGAGGGCCGCCTGGATACCACCACCGCCCCCGAACTGGAGCAGGAGCTCAAGAACAGCCTGGATGGCGCCACCGAACTGACGATGGATTTCTCCAAGCTGGATTACATCTCTTCCGCAGGCTTGCGCGTGCTGTTGAGTGCTCACAAGACCATGCGCGCCAAGGGCGGCATGAAGGTGACGAACGTGAATGAGATCGTCAAAGAGGTGTTTGATGTCACCGGCTTCGCCGATATCCTGACCATTGAATAAGCCGCTTTGATTGTTTGATCGAATGAATCGCGGGATTTGGAGGACTGGAATGAAGCATGTATGGAAGCTGTTGATCGCGCTGGCGCTGATCGTTGCGCTGCTGGTACCGATCGCTGCGCTGGGCGAGGCAGCGGAGACCGACGATATCGAGTCGATCCTCGCCGGGATGACTCTGGAACAGAAGGTGGGCCAGATGATGATCGTCTCCTTCCGAGTCTGGAAGGAGGTGCCCGAGGCGAGTGGCGACGTGGGCGACACGGTGGAGAACGCCGAGGAGGAGATCCCGGCGGTGAACGTCACCGAGCTGAACGACGCGATTCGGGCGTGCCTGCATGGATACCACTTCGGCGGCACGCTGCTGTTCGCGGAAAACTGCCATGACGCCGAGCAGGTGCTGCGCCTTGTTTCAGACCTTCAGGCCGAAAACCTGGCGGGCGGCGGATTGCCGCTGCTGGTGGCCGCGGATCAGGAGGGCGGCAGCGTTGTGCGGCTGGGCTTTGGCACGGCCGGACCGGGCAACATGTCCCTGGCCGCCACGGGCGACGTCGAAAATGCCCGGAAGATGGCTGAGATCTATGGCGAGGAGCTGGGCCTGGTGGGTATCAACACCGACTTCGCGCCGGTGATGGATGTGAACAACAACCCCAAGAACCCGGTTATCGGCGTTCGTTCCTTCTCGGATTTGCCGGAGATCGTGTCCAGGTTTGGCATTGCCTATATGGAGGGATTGCATAGCAGGAACACCGTCGTCACGCTGAAGCACTTTCCCGGCCACGGCAACACCGACACCGACAGCCACACCGGCCTGCCCTGCATCGACTGCAGCTATGAGGAGCTGAAGGCGTTTGAGCTGGCGCCCTTCCAGGCCGCCATCGACGCCGGCGCAGACGCCGTGATGACCGCCCACATCCAGTATCCCCAAATCGAGAGCCAGACCTTCACCTCCGTCTCCACGGGGGAGGAGATCCATCTGCCCGCCACCATGAGCAAGGTCATCCTCACGGACATCCTGCGGGGCGAGATGGGCTTTGAAGGCGTGGTTTTCTCCGACGCGGTGGAAATGGCGGCCATTCAGGACAACTTCACCGACGAGGATATACTGCGCCTGGCCATCAACGCCGGCGTGGATATGCTGATCCTGCCCCTCATCACGGACACCGACCAGTTCCAGCGGAACAAGGACATGGTGGACGCGGCCGTCGAGCTGGTGCGCGGCGGCGAAATCGACGAGGCGCGGGTGGACGAAGCCGTGCGGCGCATCCTGACGCTCAAGAAGAAGTACGGCCTGCTGGACCGGACGGACTTCACCGTGACGGACGAACAGGCGGCGGCCGCCGTCAGCGGCATCGGCAGCGACGAGGCGCGCCAGCTGGCCTGGGACATCGCCCAGAAGGGCAATACGCTGCTGAAGAATGAAAACGGCGCCTTCCCGATCCGGATGAACGAGGGGGAGACGGCTCTGATCCTGTTTGCTGACTCCGGCGCCAGCCGCGTGGCCTCAGGTGAGCTGGCCCGGCAGATGCTCGGGGACACGGACGGGAAGATCACCGTCATGGTGAACGATTCGGAAAACGGCGATGCCTGCGTCGAAGCGGCGCTGAACGCCGACCACGTCGTGCTGGTCAGCCGGGCCTACAACGCGGCCTGCCTTGATCCGAACACGGGCGACGGCTTCTCCACCGCCGTGTTTGACAGGATCATCGCGGCGCGCCACGGCGCGGGCAAGGCGGCGATCGTCGTCTCCTGCCAGCTGCCATATGACGCCGCCCGGTTTACGGACGCGGACGCCGTGCTGCTGACCTATGGTTCCTCCGCGATGCGCGCCTTGCCGCCGGAGACCGGGGCGGGGAGCGCTTACGCGCCGAATCTGCCCGCAGCCCTGTGCGCCTGCTTTGGCGTGGGCACGGCGGAGGGCAAGCTGCCCGTCAGCATTCCGTCCCTGAACGAGGATTATGGGATTTCACAGGAAATCCTCTACGCGATTGAAGAGTGAGACAATGGAGGACAACACAATGATCGTTTCGGATAAGTTCATGGTCAACAGCGACGCGGAGCGCATGGCCGCGGCGCGCTATGCCACGGAGAACTTTGCTTGGCAAAGCAAACTGGACAAGCGGGACACGCTGCGGCTGGACCTGCTGGTGGAGGAGACGCTGGGCATGGTCAAGACCACGCTGGAGGATTTCTATGGCCAGATTTGGTTTACCGCGGACGGTAAGGCCTGCGAGATTCACCTTGAGGCCACGGCAGACATGAACGCAGACCGCAAGGACAGGCTGCTGGATATATCCAGCACGGGCAAGAACGCCGCCGCCAAGGGCTTCATGGCGAAGCTGGGCGAGGTGATCTCCGGCGCGGTGCATGGCTTTGGCAAGACGATGGACGCCTATGGCCAGGAGAGCATGAAGTATGGCATCGTCCACTCGCCCAGCCCCATGTCCGGCAACGCCGACATGATGACGATTTGGACGCTGCAGACCTACCGGGACGACCTGAACCAGGCGCGCACCGATGACGATATCGCGGATGACGCTCTGGACGAGCTGGAAAAGTCCATCGTGGGCAAGCTGGCCGACGACGTGATTGTGGGCGTCAAGGGCGACCGCATCAACCTGGTGATCAAGAAGAAATTTTGAATGATGGACCGGTACACCAGCCTTGGTGGCGGCGCTGACTGCGCCGGGAGAGCGGGAAGCGATGAATGAATAAGGCGTTTGCGTGCTTTTGACAGCGCTCCTGTTCGCAATGGCGCTTTATAGCGCCGCGTCCGCCGAAGCCGTCTCCTTCCCGGGAGGCCCCGTGGTGGGCGGACACCGACTCTGAATTCTTCACCAATGCCTGCCGCGCGGTGGAGGAAGCGGGCGGCGCATGGGAGATGCTGGATCAGGTGAAGACGCCGGACCTGGCCTATGACGAGGCGGGCAAAATGACGGAAGGCGTGGCCGAGACCGGCGCGCTGGACGAGGCTGCGGGGAAGTACATCCGCTGCAACACCTGGCACGGGTCCAACGCGGCGGAGGCCGTGGGCAGCGTGAGTATCGTGCTGTTCACCGGCGGCGAGGACATCAACCCGACCCTGTACTACGCGCCCGAGGCGGTGGAGCGCACCGACAAGACGTTCGCCGTGGGCCTGCAGTTCCACCCGGAGGCCGCCCTTCAGGAAGCTGCCTGACCGCGTTGAAAAGAGAAACCTGGTAATTCAATCGGGAAAGATGGAGCTGTATCCATTTTCCCGATTTTATAT
>CAMVBO010000193.1 GCA_947165745.1 uncultured Clostridia bacterium
CGTCAGCCGGCTCGCCTATTAGTTGAATGAATGGTTGTTCGCCGCAGACGAAAAAACTCCTGTCAAGCTGGCAGGAGCACAAAGGAATTCTTTCTATTTTCAAAAGGCATGCCGACAGGACCGTTTCAGGGGACGGCAAGCCCCTCGTTTTTACGCGTTTTCCTCCAGCATGCCGCTTCTGAGGAACCAGGCGGGGGTGCAGCTCCAGGCGTGGCAGAAGCTGTTGACCACGGGAGAACCATAGGGCGATTCGTCCGGGTTGTCGGGATTATACAGCTCCCAGAAGGTATCCGCGCCTTGGTCCACCATGCCGCCCCAGTAGGTCCGGATCACCTGGCGGGCCTGTGCTTTGCGGCCTACGCGGCACAGGGCTTCCACATAGTGGTGCATCATATAGGGCGTCACCATGGGCACGGCTTCGGGACAGGCAGCCGCGGCGTCCAGACAGGCGGCGGCGTCCGCGCCTTCCGCGATGCCTGACAATACCGCCCATACCTGGGAAGCCCAGGAAACCTGCCGCTGCGCGCCGCTGACAAACAGGCGCCGGGCCGGATCATACCAATGCTTCCTGGCGGCCTCCCTGCGGAGGCGAATCTTCTCTTCCAGCGCCGGATCGGCTTTCATCCCGCATGCGGCCTGGGCGCAGGCAATCCAGATCGCCTGGGCGCAGAACTGCTTATTCAGCGGCAGCGCCCAGTCCACAAAGCACCAGCCCAGCCGGCCGCTGTCCCGGATCAGCTGCGTTTCGGGATCAAACTGCGCCTCCGCCAGCGCCAGCTGGCGCAGAGCCAAAGGCAGCAGATCGCTTCCTGTGGCCCGGTCTCCGGAGGCCTGTACATACTGCGAAAGTGTTTGAATGAAAAACAGGGAATAATCGAACATATAGGTGTCGTCCGCTTCCACCGCGGGCTCCGTGAACAGGCACGCGGCGATCCGGCCGTCCCGGTCAGCGGTTGCGGCAAACAGATACAGGCAGCGCTTCACCAGATCAAAGTGGCGGTAGGTCACGCTGTTGGTCAGCGCCTGCAGGCGAAGATCCCCCAGCCACAGCCGGCGGTCCCGCTTGGGGCCGTCCTCGAAGAAATCCTGCATGCAGTTCCGCAGCGTCCGCAGGGCCACCCGGTCAATGGCGATATCCCTTTCATCCCCGGTCAGCGGGGCGGGCACGCGGTCGTCCGCGGCGGTGACGGCCTGGGCGGACGCCTCCTCGATGACCAGCCGATATTTGGAGGACAGCGCCAGCACATCGATTTTCACAAAGCGGAAGGCATAGCGGCGCGGGAAGGAGACAGCGGCAGGCAGCACGTCGATATGGGCCTGCTCCTGCTGCACCCAGCCTTTGCTGATCCAGCCGGTATAGCCATCCAGCGTCTCGTTCAGCTCCCGGGCGTTTTCGCAGAATTTGACCGCCAGCCAGGCCGGCGCGTCCGGATGGCTGCCCTGAGCGGACAGCTTCAGCGTGAAATGCCCTACGAAATGGCTGCCAAAGTCCAGAACGATGCTTTCATTTTCCGTGAGCGCATGATCCGGCATCCCGGAAACGGGCCGGACGGTTTCCCGGTGAAGGGCCGGCTTCAGACTTTCGGCGATGCGCAGCCATTCCGCTTTCTTTTCTTCAAACATACTAAACCCTCAATCTGGCAATATTCTTTTTCGCGGGCGTTCAGGGGAAGATCAGCCGCGGGATGCGGCATTCGCTTTCAGATTGTCATTTCAATCGAAACACATATCAGACACCGGCGTCCTGCTTTTTGCGGAATCTGGACAGAATGGCGAATTCATTGTTCAGATAGATCAGGAACAGCACCAGCAGCAGAGCCGACACGATGCTCTGAACGGAGGAAGCCGTATCGAAACGGGCGTAAGCCAGAGAAATCAGTGCCATGGAAACAGCCCCCAGCATGATGCCAATCCGCTTGTTGATGGATCGGCCGATCCATCCGCCGATGAACATGGGCAGGAAGGTGGTGAACATGATGCCGATGGAGCCGAAATTCAGCGCCATCTGCTGACTGCCGGTATTGGCCAGACCGATAAAGCCTACCATGCCCATCAGCGCGCCGCTGACAGCATAGCAGCCCAGCGTGTTTCCGATTTCACGGATGCCTGTTTCCACGGCGATCTTCTGGCTGCTGGCCAGCGCGCGATAATTGGCCCCGAACCGGGTATAATCAAAGAGCAGTACAATCAGCGCCAGAGCGGCTGCCGTCACCAGAATATAGTTGCCGATCTGAGAGAATCCGATAATATCTGTACGGGTGACCAGGGATATGCCCTTGCCGCCGGTGAAGGCGAAGGCGCAGCCCTCATAAAACAGGGCCATGCCCAGCGAAACGATGATGGGGGGGATGCGGGTGAGGACATAGACGCCCCCGTGGATGAGCCCCAGGAGGGCAGCTACGCACACGGCCGCGGCCAGCGTGAGCCAGGGGCCCATATTCCATTGCTGGCTCAGCGTGCCCGCAATGGTGGCGGACAGCATGGATACCGCCCCCAGGGAAAAGTCAAAGCGGCCCGAATCCAGATTGATGGAGAGGGCGAAGGTGGTCAGCGTTACATTGGCCACTGCCCGGAAAAAGAGCTTCCAGCTGTCCGCGTTGACGAACAAACGTATGCCTTTGGCCAGGGAGATGATTTCCAGCACTGCCAGCACGGCGCAGGGGATCAGCAGACTGAGCAGCAGCTTTTTGATCAGGGAGGGCTTCTTCATCGGGGTCACTCCTTACAGAATGGTCTGGCGCTCCTTTTGCGGAGACGTCGCGGGGATGTCCCCGCAAAAAGAGCGCCGGGGGCGGAGCGCTGATGTCCGCCCCGGCAGGAAGACGCATTACTTTTTCAGCGCCACGATTTCATCGAAGGAATACTGGGCCACGAAGGCGGCAAAGTCGTCATAGCTGACGCCTGCCGGAGCATATGCGTCCAGAACAGCCTTGCTGTAGGCGGGATCCTCCTCGGAGGAGTCCACCGCGTAATACTGGGCGAACTGCTCCGCGTTGGTGGCGACCCAGTAGCCCTGATCCAGAGCCAGGGCATAGCCGTCCGCAGTCCGGATGGGCTGGCCGTTTACGGCGTTCAGGGTTGCGACGAAGATGGGGCCGATGGAGGTGGCGAACTTGCCCGCCACGTAATCAATGATGCCGCTGTTCATCGCTTCGCCCATGGCGGAGGTGAAGCTGTCCACGGTGGCCAGTTTTACATTGGAGCCAGCCACGAAGCTGCCCAGCACGTCCACGCCGCTGCCCACGGTGAGGATGGCCTGGATGCCTTCGGTGCCGGCCATCTGGGCCAGCTTCCCGAACCAGGCGTCATCGAAGTCGTAGCCGCCCACATAGGCCGCCAGCTCCAGGCTGCCGATCTTGCCCGTTTCGATGCTGCCGGAACCGTAGATCATGCCGATGACGGCGCCGGGATCGGTGGCCCCCTGATAGGAGGCGCCTTCGCCGCCCTTATCGATCATGGCACAGAGCATTCCCGCCGCGCGGTAGATGTGCATATCGGTGCGATAGGGTACGGCGCCGCCGAAGATGCCGAATTTGGTCATTCCCTGGTCGATGTAGTAGGCAGCCATGTCATAGCCCACCTGGAATTCGGTGTTCAGGCTGGGGCCGATGGCGCCGACATAGTATTCGTAATCCTTGAATTCCTCATACTCCTCGTCCGTCAGGGTGCCGGTAGCCACCGCATAGTAGATGCCCGCGGCTTCGCACTGCTCGATCTGGGCGGGGCGGTCCACGCTGGAGAAGGAAATGATGGCCTTGCAGTTGTTGACGATGAAGTTATCAATGGCGTTCTTTTCGCCGTCGGCGGTATTCAGCTCTTCGGCGTAGATGAACTCCACGTCATAGGCGCCGGCGATATACTTTTCATAGTACGCGCGGAAGGCCAGGGCTTCCGCGCCGGTGGCATCGGCGACCAGCACGCCGATCTTGACGGAACCGGCAGCCATCGCGGGGAGGCAGCCCAGCACCAGCATCAGGCAAAGAGCCAGGCTCAGGATACGCTTCAGGTTTTTCATGTTTGTTTCTCCTTTTTCTGAATGATTTATCATAACGCTTGCCGCGTTATTACCGGGTGAGAAGCTTGCCGCGCTGGGTGCCCAGCGCAATGAACACCACCAGCAGGAAAATGGCTGCCTTAATCATCTGGCCATATCCGCTTCCCAGATTCAGCATGGACATGATCTGGGTCATAAAGCCCATGGAAAACGCGCCGACCACAGCGGACAGGATGCGGCTTCGGGGACCGCCGGATACCGGCATGCCTCCGAATACGATGGCAATGATCACATCCATGCCGATGGAGGAGGCGGTATCCTTGGTGAGCGTCGGGGCGTAGATAATGGTCAGGAAGGCGCCCAGGCCGATGCCCACGGCGGAAATCAGGGAAGCGATGATGCCCAGCTTCTTTTCGTTGATGCCGCTGAGCCGGGCGCAAATCGGATTGCCCCCGATAAACCTGGCTTCGCGTCCGGTGGGCAGCAGGGTGAATACAAACCAGCACAGGGCGATATAGGTTACCAGAATGAATACCTTGAAGGGAATGTTATCCAGCGGGCGCACGTCCCGGGCCTTGACCTTGACGGTGTCGCCCGCGCCGTTCCAGCCGATCAGGATCAGCATGAAAGCGCT
>CAMVBO010000194.1 GCA_947165745.1 uncultured Clostridia bacterium
CCTGATGCCCCTGCTGGAGAGCCCGGAGGGCCGCAGCGACGGCGGCTACGCGGTCTCGGATTTCAGAAAGGTGCAGCCGGAGCTGGGCACCATGGAGGACCTTTCCGCCCTGGCGGAGGACTGCCACGGCCGGGGCATCGCCCTGTGCCTGGACTTTGTGATGAACCACACCAGCGAGGACCACGAGTGGGCGGTGAAGGCCCGGGCGGGGGACTGGGAGAGCCAGCGCCGCTACTTCTTCTACGACGACTGGGCGGTGCCCAACGAGTACGAGAAGACCGTGCCCCAGGTGTTCCCCACCACCGCGCCGGGGAATTTCAGCTGGTGCCCGGCGCTTGGCAAGGTGGTGATGACCACCTTCTGGCCCTATCAGTGGGATCTCAATTACGCCAACCCCATGGTGTTCAACGACATGACGGACAACATGCTCTACCTGTGCAACCGGGGCGTGGATGTCATCCGGCTGGACGCCGTGCCCTACATCTGGAAGACCCTGGGCACCACCTGCCGCAACCTGCCCCAGGTGCACACGCTGGTGCGCATGATGCGCATGGCCTGCGAGATCGTCTGCCCCGGCACGCTGCTGCTGGGCGAGGTGGTCATGGCCCCGGACAAGGTGGTGCCCTACTTCGGCACCGTGGAAAAGCCGGAGTGCCACATGCTGTACAACGTCACCACCATGGCCTCCATCTGGCACACCGTGGCCACCCGGGACGTGCGGCTGCTGCGCTATCAGCTGAAGCAGGTGTTCGCCCTGCCGGGGCAGTACACCTTCCTGAACTACCTGCGATGTCACGACGACATCGGCTGGGGCCTGGATTACGACTTCCTGGGCCAATTCGGCATGGGCGAGGTGCCCCACAAGAAGTACCTGAACGACTACCTGACCGGCAAATGGCCGGGGAGCCTGGCCCGGGGCGAGCTGTACAACGACGACCCGCGCCTGGGCGACGCCCGGCTCTGCGGCACCACGGCCTCCCTGTGCGGGGTGCAGGCCGCCCTTGAAAACGGCGGCGGCGCGGCGCTGGAGGGCGCGCTGGAGCTGGACATCGCGCTGCACGCGCTGATGTTCACATTGAGCGGCGTGCCTGTGCTCTACAGCGGCGACGAGATCGCCATGCTGAACGACGACGCCTACCACGGCGATCCCCTGAAGGCCGGGGACAGCCGCTACCTGCACCGGGGAGACATGGACTGGGCCGCCGCTGAAAGGCGGGGCGACGCTGCCGCGCCCGAGGGCAGGGTTTTCGCCGCGATCCGGCGCATGGAGGCGCTTCGGGCCGAACACCCCGCCTTTGACGCCGCCGCGCGGGTGGCGCTGCTGCCCGAAAACGGCAACGCCCTGCTGGGCATCGAGCGGGAATTTGGCGGCGAACGGCTGCTGGCGCTGTTCAACTTCGGCGAGCACGCCCAGGCCGACCTGCCCGGCGAGGCGGGGACGTACGCCGACCTTTGGACCGGCGAGACCGTCCGCGCCGAGAATTTGATCGTCCCCGGCGGCGGGTTCCGGTGGCTGGCGATCAGGGAATAGGGATTAGGGAGTAGGGATTAGGGAATAGGGAGTAGGGATTAGGGATTAGGGAGTAGGGAGTAGGGAGTAGGGAGTAGGGAGTAGGAATAGTGGCTTGCCGCGGCTGCCCAAAGCCATCCCCCGCAATGACGGATCCTGTATGAACGATGTCATTGCGAGGAGGAGCGCGGCGACGACGTGGCAATCTGGTCTCCCACAACCGTTTTAAAGGAGATCCATATGCGCAAAATCATCCCCGTACTGTTGTTTTGCCTCCTGCTGACAGCGTGCGGCCAGGGGGCCCCGGCGCCCACCCCGGAGCCAACGAACGCGCCGACGCCCGAGCCGTTGGAGACGGAGGCCGCGCCGGCCGCACCGATCGCATCGGCCGCACCGATCGCATCGGCCGCACCGGCCGCTTCCGCCCTGTCCGCTGCCGAGGCGGCGGCGAAGGTCCGCTCGGATACGGAGGCGGTATACCTGTTCGCGACGAACGTGGGCAAGGGTGACGCGCTGATCCTGCGCGTCGGAAACTATATAGGCCTGATCGACACGGGCAAGACCTGGGCGCGGGGCCAGGTGGACCAGGCCCTGGCGCTGATGGGCTCCGATTATTCCTCCGGGGACAGCTATCGTCTGGACGGCGTGTTCCTCACCCACACCGACAACGACCACGTGGGCGGGCTGGATTGGATGACCGTGCATGACGGCCGAATCGACAACCGCAGGGTGGACGCGCTGTACGCCCCGGCGATGTACACCGGCGTGAAGGAGGGCAAGCACCCGGCGGCGCAGGCGGCGAACGACCTGGGCCTGGACGTGACCTGGCTCAAGCGGGGCGACGAAATCTTCCTGGGCGACAGCGGCGCGGTATTGAAGGTGTTGGCCCCCAATTCCCTGTACACCGACAAGGACGACAACAACTCCCTGGTGATGATGCTGGAGTCGCCCCAGGGCAGAATCCTGCTCACCGGCGACATGGAGCTGCCGGAGGAGGCGGAGCTGCTGAATCAGGGGGACGACCTGTCCTGCGCCGTATTGAAGGTGCCGAACCACGGCGACGACGACACCACCAGCGCCGCGTTCGCGGGGGCCTGCGCCGCGCAGCTCGCGGTGATCTCCACCGACAGCCAGGATAAGCCCGGAACGCCCGACCCCGGCGTGGTCAGGCGACTTCAAGCGGCGGGCAGCACGGTGTTGGTCACCGAGGACAGCGGCCTGGGCATCCTCGTCACGCTGAAAAACGGCGTCGCCACCGCCGAGACCGTGGACTTCCCATATCCCGTCGTCTCCGGCCTGTCCATCGTCCGGGTGGACGCCTCGGACGATACCATCACCCTAAAAAATACCTCCGACAGCCCCGTCGGCCTCAACGGCTGCTACCTCTACTCAAACAAGGGCGGGGAGATGTATGTGTTCGCCGACGAGAGCATCGACCCCGGCGCCACCCTCACCGTGGGCACCCACTCCACCAAGGGCGATTACGACCTCCTCTGGGATGACAAGAAGGTCATTAACAAGAAGAAGGCGGATACGATCTATTTGGACGATGCGTGTGGCAGGATCGTCGATTGGATGGGGAGCGGGGTTTGAGGGAATAGGGAGTAGGCAGTAGGCAGGAGGGAATAGCGGCTGCTGCGGCTGAGCCGCGCGCTGTAACAACACACCTGATGTTGTTGAACATCGATTCGTATGGATCCTTCGCTGCGTTCAGCGAAGGATTTGTTTTGTGTCATGTGACATTAGGGACAGTCCCCAATGTCACATACTTCCTAATCCCTATTCCCTGCTCCCCCCAAAAAAGTCACATTTCAGCCGCCTGTTGACAAGCAGGTGGCTTTTGCGTTATCAAAATTCGACTTTCCCCCCAAGGGCGGCGGCTTGTGTTATAATTATAAAGGACTATTGTCTATACCCATACCACCACCAAAGGGGTGAAATATATGGCATTGCTGCGCATCGGCGGCTTTAACCTGGGCAAGCGGCGGGAGGAACTGCTGCAGAGCTATGAGGGCGAGGAGCCCTACATGCCCGGCGGCTACGAAACGCCCGTTGACGGCGAGGAGCCCTATCGCCCGGAGGGCTACGACAATTACAGGGATTACGGCGACGACTACGGCTACGACAGCGATTATGGCTATGACGACGGTTATGGCTATGACGAGGGCAGCCGCTATGACGACGATTACGGCTACGACGAAGCCTATGGCTATGACGACGACGGGGAATACTATCCCGAGGACGACGGCTATCGCCGCAGGCCCAATTACGACGCGCCGGCCTATGAACCCCGTTACCCGGACAACGGCATCGGGGATCTGCTGGACTATGTGGACGAGCACGAGTGGATCAACTGGCTGCTGCTGTTCCTGGTGCCCCCGCTGGGCATCTGGATGCTGTGGCGCAGGAAGCGCTTTCCGCAGAGCACCAACATACTGCTCACCGTGCTCAGCCTGCTTTGGATGCTGGCGGTGATCATCGTGCTGTTCGTGCGCCCGTTCCGCGCCAGAACCGATACCACCATCACGCCCCAGCCCGTGGGCGCGGCGGCGCTGCCCACCGAGGCGCCCGTCGAAGCGGAGCCCCAGGAGGAGGAGAGCGTGGTGGTGCCCGCCGAGGAGGTGGACGAGGCCAACGCCGTGTACACCGTGGACGGCACGCCCTACTATCACCAGAACGCGGAGTGCACGTTCATCGGCGGGGCTGAGACCAAGCGCGTCTCCCGCAGCGCCGCCGTGGAGCAGAGCCTGCTGGCCTGCCCCTACTGTCAGGCCAGCCACTACAGCGACGGCCTGTGGGATCTGGTGTTCGTCAACGACGGCACCGAGGACCGCAGCGGCATGAAGGTGTGGGTCTCGGCCTACAACGCCTTCTTCCACACCAAGTCAGGCTGCAGCGACCTGGGCAAGGACGCCCAGCAGGTGGGCCTGAAGGAAGCCCTGCTGATGAGCAAGACCGCCTGCGAGACCTGCTGCCCCGACGCGGGCAGGGAGGTGTTCTGTACCCGGGACGGCACTTATTACCACGTGGACGACGAGTGCTCCGGCATGCGTAACGCCAGCAAGGTGACCTATGCCGAGGCGCGGGTCACCGGCAAGAAGCGCTGCC
>CAMVBO010000195.1 GCA_947165745.1 uncultured Clostridia bacterium
CGGCCCGATGGGCTCCACCTGGTTGAGGGCCGTCAGCGGCGCTCGACCGGTGATTTCCTCGAGGATGTGCCGGGTCTGTGCCGCGGGATAGAAGCGCGTGTCCACGCCGGCTGCGTTGAAGGACAGAATCGGCGTCAGCTCCGCTCCCATCGATTTCAGCGCCCGCCAGGCCTCGAACACCGCCTTGAAGGTGCAAAACGAACCCGTCATCGCGCAGCCGACGCGCGTGCCCATCAGGTCAGTCATTGAAATCCCCTCCCCTTTCGCTTCGGTCGATCGCGTTCAAAAGCGCCCGCGCCGCGCTGCGCGGGCAGTACCGCCCCGGCAGCGCCGGCTCCCGCCAGGCCCGCAGGCCCAGATCCCACGCGGCGAACAGATCGACGCCATAGGGCGAGCTGGCCAGGTCGACGATCATCGCGTCGCCATCCGCGCAACGCAGCGCGTCGGCGTCCAGCACCATGCCCGGCGCGGTATTGAAAATCAGCCGATGTCCGGGCAGCGCCGCCGTGACCTCCCCGGTGGGCACGGCCTCCGCGCCGCGCTCCACGGCGCGATTGCGTCCCGTCTCCGAGCGCGATGCCACCGTTGCCTTCGCGCCAAGCCCCACCAACAGCTCCGTCAACGCCCGTCCGATGCGGCCCCAGCCGATCACCAGGCAGCGCATATCCCGGAGAGCCGTGTCGGAGGCCTTCATAGCGGCGGCCAGCGCGCCTTCGGCAGTCAGCGCGGCGTTTTCCAGGATCATCGCCTCGTCCGACCACAGGTCGACGACCCGCCCGTCCTCATGCAGATGTCCCGGACCGCAGGCATAGACGGTCGCGTCTTCCGGCATCAGGGCCAGCAGCTCGTCCAGTGACAGCTCAGAGCCGGCCAGCCTGGGCGGGATGTTCACAATCGCCCGCTTTGCCCGGGTCAGGGCAGCCGCGTCCAGCGCGGGCACGCCTTCCACGGCTTCCCGAAAGGTGGTGCCGACGGTTTCGCCCCGCCGGCGCAGCAGCCGCGCCAGCCAGCCGAAGCGGGCATCGCCGCCGATGATGATATAATCCATGCGCATTCCCCCTTCACTTTCCACAGCCCATCCTATGGCGAAGGCAGAAAAAGGGTGCGGTATGAAAACGCGGCGCCATTTCAAATTGAAACGGCGCCGCGCAGCGGTTATAATAGCCTTGACAGGCCTGAAATGCAAAGACAAGGGGATGATAATATGAAAGAACAGTACAGCATCAACGAGCTGGCGATGATCACCAGCCTGACCACGCGCACGCTGCGGAACCACCTGCGTCAGGGCACGCTGACCGGCGAAAAGGTGGACGGCGCGTGGGTCTTTACACCGGAGGACGTGGACGCCTTCATGGCGCTGCCCGCCGTGCGCAAGAGCATACAGGCCAACCACAACGCCGTGGTGTTCGACTTCCTGGCGGACAACCTGAAGCCGCAAAACCGCGCCTGTGTGATACTGGATTTCGCCGCCGGCATCGCCGAGAGCGCGAAGATTTCCCTCTTCTTCTGCGAACAGGCGAATCAGTCCTCCGACATCGAGCTGCGCTGCCAGCAGACCCGAAGCGGCCTGCGGGTGATCCTCTCCGGCGGGGAGGATCAGGTGGCGGAGATCCTCAGGAATTACTACAGTCGCCAGTAGTATAATATGGAAGATCCTTCGCTCCGCTCAGAATGACACCCACGCGTCTGTCAACATGGGCGAAGCGAAGCCATTTCCCGTTGGCGCGTTGGGTTTATACCAAGACCTGATTAAAAGAGGACAAGATTGCCGAGGACTTTTTTGTGCTGGCCAGGCGAAGTCCCGCAGGCTTGCTGGCGGCAAGTCAAGGGGCTTCAACGCCGCCAGCGCGGAAAAGGACCGGCATGATGTCCTCTTTTAGTCAGGGATTAGTATTACCTTTGTCCATGCTTGCGCCCGCATCAGATCGCCATGGCGGAGCGCACCGGCAGGCGCAGAGTAAAGGCGCTGCCGAAGCCGGGACAGGATTTGAGCGTCAGCTCGCCACCCATGCACCGGGCCAGTTCCCGGGCGATGGGCAAGCCGTGACCGTGGCCGCCGTCGGTCTCGCCCCGCAGGAACACCCAGGGCTGCCTTTCCGGCGGGATGCCCGCGCCGGTGTCGGACACGGTCAGCTCCACGGCGTCGCCCAGGGCGGCAAGCGTCACGCGGATCTCACCGCCGGAAGGCGTAAAGCGCAGGGCGTTGGAGATCAGATTCAAAAGGATCCTGGAAAGCGCGTCCTCGTCCAGCCACATGTCGAATTTCGCCACGTTGCCGGAGTATATCAGCGTCACGCCCCGCTCGCCGGCATAGGGGCGGCAACTGGCGCAGAGGGTCTTCACGCAGGCTGCCAGGTCCGTCGGTCGCGGGCGAAGGCCGTCCTGCCGGGGTGCTCGGCCGCAGTCGGCTAGCGCCGCCTCGGCCAGCTTTTGCAGCTGGGCCACCGAGGCCATCAGCATGTCCGCGTAAGTCCTGCCATCCAGGGTCGGATCGTCCAGCGACAGCCTGAGCATCCGGGCGCTGGAGGCGATCAGCTGCAGCGGCAGGCGCAGGTCGTGGGCCAGCTCCACATCCATCGACATAAAATCACCTTCCCGTATATACATGTGGTACTGTATATGCGGGAAGGTGATTCAATATGATCGGACAACGCGGCACAGCGGGCGGCTATCCCAGCCCCTTGAGCGCCAGGAAAATCAGCTCGTCGGCCTTGTCGGTCTGCCCCGCCACGCGGCTGACCGCCCGGGCGGCCTCGGAGGCGCTGTAACCCAGTGCCACCAGTGCGGCCACGGCTTCGCTCTCCGGCCCGGCATCGGCGCTTCGGGGCGAGACGGACGCGCCGCTGCCGGTCAGCTGGCTGTCCTCCACCTTGTCCTTCAGCTCCAGCACCAGGCGCTGGGCGGTCTTCTTGCCGATGCCGGGCACCCGGGTCAGGGCGTTGGCGTCGCCGGAGACCAGCGCCAGCGACAGATCCCGCACGCTCATGGCGGACAGGATTTGCAGGGCCGTGCGGCTGCCGATGCCACTGACACCCTTCAATCGCTCGTACATGGCCTTTTCCTCGCGGCTGTAGAAGCCGAACAGCTCCATGGCGTCCTCGCGCACGCTCAACGAACTGTACAGCTTCATGCGCTCGCCCACCTGCGGGGCCATGGACAGGGTCGCCCCACTGACCAGCAGCAGGTAGCCCACGCCGTTCACGTCCAGCACGATGGAATCCGCGGTCTTTTCGGCGACGATGCCGTCAAAATGTGCAAACACTGTCTCTCACTCCATTCGATCGATGGAACCGGTTTTTACTCTAATTCTTGCTCCCTGTCGGGCGGGGTCCGTGGCAGGAGTTGTCTTCCTGTTCCCTGCTCCATCGCCACTCCTGCTCCCTACTGTATCTTGAACATCTTTTTCATGTTCATGGAATTGGCGTGAGTCAGGGCCACGGCGATGGCGTCGGCGGCGTCGTCCGGGCGGGCGATCTCCTTCATATTCAAAAGGATCTTCACCATCTGCTGCACCTGGTGCTTGTCCGCGCCGCCATAGCCGGTCACCGCCTGCTTGATCTGCATGGGCGTGTACTCATAGAGGTTGTCGGTACGCTGCACCACGGCCAGCAGCGCCACGCCCCGAGCCGCGCTGACGGCCATGCCGGTGGTGATGTTCTTGGAGAAGAACAGCTCCTCGAAGGCCACGTCCTCCGGCTGATAGATGTCCATCAGCTGGTTCATGCCCTGAAAGATGGCCCGCAGGCGCTGGGGCATGGGCTGGCCTGCGGCGGTGGTCAGCGTGCCGAACTGGATCAGGCGGCGCTTTTGATTGTCCGCCTCGATCACGCCATAGCCCAGCGTGGCCAGGCCGGGGTCGATGCCCAAAATAATCATGGTGCCTCCGTGTCGTCGATATATGCCATGTAGTATCATACCACACGGAACCGGAAAAAGCAAATCGCGCCGCCGTGCCCGGCGCGCCGGCGCGGGCATTGACAGGCCGATTCGCGGCATGGTATGATAAATCAGAAGAATGATCGCGGGGTGGACGGGATGGACGCGTCATATCTGCTGCGCGCCTGTGAGATCCTGGGAGACAGGACGCCGATGCTGACGGACTGCGGGCTGATGTGCGGTGCGGCCTGCTGCCAGGAGGATGAGGACGGCCAGGGCGGCGTACACCTGTTTCCCGGGGAGCGGGAGCTCCTGGGCGCGTGCGGCTGGGGCCGCATCCAGCCAGGGTCCCTCGCGCCGATGCTGGTGTGCGAAGGTCCCTGCGACCGGGACAGGCGCCCGCTGGGCTGCCGAATCTTCCCACTGACGCCCGTTCGGGGCAAGAGCGGCCGGTGGACTGTGCGCATGGACGCGCGCGCCCGGGCGATGTGCCCGCTGTCGGCCAGCGGCATCGGCGGATTGGACCCGGCGTTCGTCCGGGCGGCGCGGGACGCCCTGCGCGCCATCGCCGAGGGCCCGGAGGGCGAGGCGTTCCTGGAGCGCTGGCACGCGCTGGAGGAGGAATATCGAAAGCCTTTGTGGTAGTTTTAACTCTTTTTTGCCCTTTTCCTATGGTATTTCCCATGGAAATGTGTTATAATAAAGTGTG
>CAMVBO010000196.1 GCA_947165745.1 uncultured Clostridia bacterium
GCGAGATGGGGCCGGCAGGCCCGTGGATGCAAGTCAAGGGAAATCAACACAGAAAGCAGTTCAAGACGCCGAAAATGCATCGTTCCGAATTTAGAAACAGACTCCGAGCACGGGGCGTTGCCCTGTGTTTTCAATGCCGAAAAGGCTTTTCACAAAGGCGAATCTATGGTATATTATGATCAGAGGAAAAACAGGCCTGCCAGCGGAGGATCGTTAGAGTGTATTTCTAAAATCACCGCGCCGGAGGCGTTTTATTGGCTGATCGATTTCGCGCCCATGCGCAAGTGCTTCTTGCGACGCGACGCGGTTCAAACCAAGGGGCCAAAGCGGGCATCTCTGCCATGCAAGCAAACACCGGGAGTTGAAAATGACTATGGATATGGAAAAAATGCTGATCGACGTGTTTCAATGGCTGCACCGGCACCCGGAGCTGGCCATGAAAGAACACAATACGACGGAATACTTAAGGGGCATCCTTCTGGACAGCGGGGTGCGCCTGCTGGACACAAGGCTTGAAACCGGCCTGATCGCCGCGATCGGAGCCGGCGAGGGCCCCACCGTCGCCCTCCGGGCCGACCTGGACGCCCTGCCGGTACAGGAGCAGACCGCCCTGCCCTACGCCTCGGAAACGCCGGGGATCATGCATGCCTGCGGCCATGACTTCCACGCCGCCTGCATGCTTGGCGCGGCGCTGCTGCTGAAGGAGCGGGAAGCGGCGTTGCCCGGCACCGTCAAAGTGATCTTCCAGCCCTCCGAGGAGGTCAATCAAGGCGCGGAACTCACCGTTGCCACCGGCCAGCTGAACGATGTCCAACTGTTCCTCGCGGGGCACACCTATCCCTGGTTCTCCGCTGGCACGCTGGGCATCCGGCCGGGGCCCGTCATGGCTTCCGCAGATCGCTTTGCCATCCAGATCCAGGGAAAGGGCTGTCATGCCGCCAATCCCGACATGGGAATCGACCCCGTCCCGGCGCTGGGCGCGATTATCTCCGCCTTTCAAACCGTCGTGAGCCGACGGATCAATCCATTTGACAGCGCCGTGGTTTCCATCACCCACGTGGAGGCCGGCAACACCTGGAACGTGACCCCGGAGACCGCCATCCTCGAGGGTACGGTTCGCGCTATGACGGAACGCACGCGCGACGACATTCATCAAAGGCTGGAAGATCTGGCCGCATCGACGGCCAGGGCTTACGGCTGCAAGGCGACGTTTGAGTATGAGAGAGGGCCCTCCCCTGTGCTCAATGATGCCGGAGTCTGTGAACGGGCGGCATCCGTAGCTCGGGAATTGGGGCTGAAGGTCGAGGTCAACCCGCCCTCTATGATCGCCGAGGATTTCAGCCAGTATCTGAAGCGCGCGCCCGGCGCCATGTTCCGCATCGGAACCGGCGGCGGCTTCGACAACCACCATCCGTGCTTTACCGCGGACTCCTCGGCGCTGCTGCCCGCGGCGCGGTTCTTTGCCACGCTGGCCGAGAGAGAATTGGAGCGCCTGTCCTCGACCGGCAAATAAACCGACACACTGAATGCCCGGCAAGGGACGATTGTCACGGGGTGAAAACATGTGGCATCCCCGTATGTCACGTAATGTCACCTGCGCCGCGGTGTTTCCTTGACAGCGCACCCCAAATCTTGTATCATTGATTATGATGTTAGGATAATGTTATATCATAGGAGTCTGATATCCATGAAGAAATGGGTGGCATCTCTACTGGTCGTCGCGCTGCTGTGCGCGTCGCTGCCCGTGTCACTGTCCGAGTCTGACGAAACCATCGGCGCGGTGGCGAACGCGATCGTCGAAGAGCCGGACGACCTGCCGGTGGACCCGTTCCCGGACGAGGTGGAGGTCAGCCTCCCCTTCGACGCGGAGCCGGTCAGCGCTGGTCCTGCCGACGCGGCGTCTTCTGATGAAGCGGCGCCGCTGGCGGACGGCGACGCACTGCCCGTGCCGGCGGAAGCCCTGGAGGCGGACGAGGAAGGCCTCGAGATGCCCGGGGCGCTTGAGAGCGTCGTCATCGACGAACCCGAGGATGCGCTCGCGCAGATCCCGGAAGGCTTTGCCGGCAGTCCCGTCGGCGTGGCCATCGACGCGGATCATTTCCCGGACGCGCGGCTGCGCGCCTATGTCGCCGGCGCTTATGATGCCGACGGCGACGGCGCGCTGTCCGACGCGGAGCGCCTGGCCGTTATTGAATTTGATATTGCGAATGTGGGCCGGGTGTTTTCGCTGGAAGGGCTCGAATGCTTCACGGCGATTGAGGCGCTCAGGCTGAACGGCCTCTGGCTGACAGACGTGGATCTCTCCCCGCTCGCGGCGCTCAAGACGCTGGAGTGCGAGAACAGCCGGTTGACCGCCCTTGATCTGCAGGGCAACCCGCTGCTCAAGGCGCTGCGCGTGAGCGGGTCGCCGCTGACGGCGCTGGATGTCAGCCACAACGCGCAGCTGGCCGAGCTTGAATGCTCGCGCTGCCGCCTCACGGAGCTCAGCATCGGCGAGGGCAGCGCCCTGGAAGCGCTGGTTTGCGATAAAAACGACTTGACGAGCCTGTCGCTGGGCCAGGCGTCGCTGAAACTCCTGAGCTGCGCGGGCAACCGCCTGGCGTCGATGGACATCAGCGGCTGCCCGAAGCTGATCGAATGCCTCCAAAGCGGCGAACGGGCGTCCCAGGCCGGAACCGTGCGCTTTGCGCACCCCGATGGCCGCGCGCTCGTCTGTGACGCGGACACCCGGATCATCTCCGGCAGCGTGGCGCTGTACGACCCGCAGGACGCCCTCTCGCTGGCGTCGGAGCAGATTTCCTTGGGCGTCGGGGAATCGTGGACGGTACTTTCGGGCAGGTCCGGCATCACGGCCTCCGAATGCGCGTTTACATCCAGCAAGCCCAAGGTCGCCGCCGTGTCAGCGGCGGGCGTCGTAAAGGCGAAGAAAAGGGGCAGCGCGGCGATTCGCGTGACCGCGGCGAACGGCCAGACGGCGACGCTCGAGGTGAAGGTGCTGAAGGCGCCGAAGAAGGTCACGCTCAGCAGCGGCAAGCTGACCCTGGGCGTGTCGGAGCGTGCCACCCTCACGGCCAGACTGCCCGGCGGCAGCGCTTCCCGGCTGAGGTGGTCCGACAGCAATCCGGGCGTCGTCCAGTTCGACGGCTCGGGCGCGCTGCAGGCCCTGACACCGGGCAAGACCACGCTGACGGTCAAGACCTTCAACGGTAAAAAGGCCAAGTGCGTCATCACGGTGCTGCCGGAACCCCATAGGGTCAGCTTTGCCGTGCCGACGCTGACGCTGGGCGCAGGGGAGAGCTTTGCGCTCAAACCGACGATCGAGCCCGCCGGCGCGCGCTCCCGGCTGAACTATTTTGCCGACGACGACCAAATCGCCAGCGTCTCCGCCTCGGGCAGCGTCACCGCGCGCAATGTCGGGCGGACGACGCTCCACGCGGAGGCCTACAACGGCGTGGACGCGACGCTGGAGCTTGTGGTGGTCGAAGCCCCCTCGAGTCTGGCGCTCAACACCGGGTCCCGCACGATGGGCGTGGGAGAGACCTTCCAGCTCGTGCCGGAAATTCCCGAGGGCAGCGCGTCCCGCTTCGCGTACAAGAGCAGCAAACCGAAGATCGCCGCGGTGAACGCGGACGGCCTGATCACCGCGAAGAGAGCGGGCAAGGCGAAGATCACCGTTTCCACCTATAATAAAAAGAAGGTGACCGTGACCGTCACGGTCAAAAAGAAGCCCACCAGCATCCGCCTGAACGCCGCCTCCATCGTGCTGGGCGTGGGGCAGGCGTGGACGCCGAAGGTGACGCTCTCGAAGGGCGCCGGCAGCGGCCTGACCTGGCAGAGCGACGACGAGTCGGTATTCACCGTAAACAACAATGGCGCGGTGACCGCCCGGGAAATCGGCACGGCCAAGCTGACCGTGGCGACCTATAACGGGCTGAGCGCGCGCTGCCAGGTCACCGTCAAGGCCGCGCCGACGCAGCTCAGCGTGAACGCGGACACCGTCATCCTCCCCGTCGGCCAGAAGCAGAAGCTGGACTACACCGTCGCCGCGGAGGGCTACAGCGAGTGCGCGGATGTCTGCGGCTTCACCTCCAGCAACCCGAAATGCGTGGCCGTCTCGGCCAGCGGCGAGCTGAAGGCGGTGAAGGCCGGATTCGCAACCGTCACCGTGAGGACCTGGAACGGCCTGACCGCGGAGGTCACCGTAAAGTCGATGGGCGCGCCGAAGAAGATCGAGCTGACGGCGCCGGGCGACAGGCTCGGCGTGGGCGAACAGATGACGTTTGGCTACAGGCTGTCGCCCGCCGCGAGTATGACGACCGTGTCCTGGCGCACGAGCAACGCAAAGCTGGCGATCATCAACTCAGACGGCGTTGTGACCGGCATCTCCGAGGGAAAGGTCACGATCACCGGCAAGACCCACAACGGCCTGAAGGCGACCTTCAAGCTGACCATCACCCCCGGCACGGCGCCGGTGACGGGCGTCTCTCTCAACGCGAGCCGCATCACCCTGAAAAAGGGCGAACACTGCCTGCTGGCCGCACAGGTTCAGCCGAGGGATGCGC
>CAMVBO010000197.1 GCA_947165745.1 uncultured Clostridia bacterium
GCCTGCCGGTGCATTTCTCCGCTGGTTATGTCCATGGGTTGTGCGAACTGTCCTATGACCTGCGGCTGATGATGCACCAGGCGGACAGCAACCTGTACGACGCAAAGGGCCTGGGCAAGGGCTGCTACGTGGGCCGCGCCTTCTCCCGCGCGTTTGCGGAAGCCCTGCCGGAGGACGCCGACGGGTTCGGCGGCCGGGCAGGAGATGGATAAAAACAGACCGAAGTCTATAAAAGACTTCGGTCTGTTTTTTTGTGTCTCAACGGTATTTTTCGATCAATTCGCGTATAACCGCATCCATCTGATCCCGCTTGGATTCCATGTCCATGAGCAGCGCCAGCTGACAGCGCGCGCGGGCCAGGTTGTCGTCCGGGTTGTCAATGTGGAAATACACGTCGCCGTCCAGATAGTCCGTCAGGAAGCGCACGGCATTTTCATAGGTCATTACCAGCGCGCCCAGGGGCAGTTCTTCCAACTCCCTGAGCGTCAGTCCCCGGGCGGTCTCGGAGATGAAGCCCTCGGCGTAGGCGGCGAACAGCGCCATGTCCAAATGGACCTTGCTCAGCTCCCGCTCGTCCTCCTTGGCGGTGGAAGCGCCGAAGCGGATGGCGTCGCCGAAGTCATAGAGCGCCGAACCGGCCATCACCGTGTCCAGGTCGATGACGCACAGCGCCTCGCCGGTGGTTTCGTCCAGCATCACATTATTGATCTTGGTATCGTTGTGGGTCACCCGCAGGGGAAGCTCGCCCGATTCGATCATGCCGACGATGCGGCCCATTTCCACCTTCCGGGCGCGTATGGCACCGATCTCCGGCCCGACTTCCCGGGCTCGGCCCTTCGCGTCCGCCGTCACCGACGCCTCAAAGGCTTCGAGACGCTTGACGGTGTGATGGAAGTTGGGAATGGTGTCATAGAGTTCTTCGATGGGAAAATCCGACAGCATGTTCTGAAACACGCCGAAGGCGCGCCCGATTTCCCGGAACAGGGCAGGGGAGTCTACCCGGTCGACGGTGTGGGCGTGGGTGATGAAGTCATAGGCCCGCCAGCTGCCGCTTTCGTCCTCATACAGCGTGCCGCCATCCTTTAACGGCACCAGACGCAGCACCCGGTTCGAAGGATCGCGGCCCTGCTTTTCCATCGCGGCGCAGAGATGTTCCGTCACCAGAGACACATTGTGCATGACCTCCTTCGGCTTTTTGAAGGCGAAGGTATTGATGCGCTGCAGTACATAGTCCCGCGTTCCGCCCTCCGGCAGCGCGAAGCGCACGCGATAGGTGCGGTTGATGTGCCCGGCCTTGATGGCCGCGCACTCGACCAGCGTGCCCGGAAAGTCAAACCGGGCGATGACGGATTGAAGCTGGCTGTCGATCGTCATGGTGTACCTCGCAGAGATGAAAACTGCTTTCAGAAGAGGATCAGCGGATGCGGTCCCTGGCAACAGGTTTTATTCCCCGAATATCGCGTCCACAAACTCCTTCGCGTCGAAGGGCTGCATGTCGTCGATCTGCTCGCCCAGGCCGATATAGCGCACGGGCAGGCCCAGCTCGTTGCGGATGGCGATGGCGATGCCGCCCTTGGCGGTGCCGTCCAGCTTGGTCAACACGATGCCCTGCAGATTGGCCACCTCGCTGAACACCTTGGCCTGCGCCAGCCCGTTCTGGCCCGTGGTGGCGTCGATCACCAGCAGCGCGCCCAGCGCGGCCTGGGGATACTCCCGCTCCACCACGCGGCTGATCTTCCTCAGCTCCTCCATCAGGTGGGCCTTGTTGTGAAGCCTGCCGGCGGTGTCCACCAGCAGGATGTCGGCATGGCGTCCCTTGGCGGCCTGGATGCCGTCGAACACCACTGCGGCGGGGTCGGCCCCTTCCTGGTGTTTGATGATGGGCACGTCGGCGCGCTCGGCCCAGACGGTCAGCTGGTCGGCGGCGGCGGCGCGGAAGGTGTCGCCTGCGCAGATGATCACCCGGCGGCCCAGCACCTTCATGCGGGAGGCCAGCTTGCCGATGGACGTGGTCTTGCCCACGCCGTTCACGCCGATGATCAGCAGCACCATGGGGCTGTTCAGCTGCATGGGCTCCGCCCACAGGATGTCCACCAGGATCTTCTTGAGGGCTTCGCGGGCCTTCTCCGGGTTGCCGATCTTTTCGGCCTTCACCTGCTCGCGCAGGCGGTTTACCGCCAGTTCGGCGGTGGGAACGCCCACGTCCGCCATGATCAGTATGTCCGTCAGGTCCTCGAAGAAGTCGTCGTCCAGCTCCCGGTAATTCTCCACCAGCTCGTCCATGCGCCCGGAAAACGCGTTCCTGGTCTTGCTCAAGCCTTTTTTGATCTTGTCAAATAATCCCATATTGACTTCTCCAATTCATATATAGTAGGTCAACAGAGCCAGGAGTATCGTGGCAAACAGCGATGTTTCATCTCCTGATTCCTCGCTCAAAGCTTCTGTCAGCTCGCCTCGTTCAGCTTGACCGACACCGTCTTCGAGACGCCCTTTTCCTCCATCACCACGCCGTACAGCGCGTCGCAGCGCTCCATGGTGCCCTTGCGGTGGGTGATGACGATGAACTGGGTGTTCTCGGAGTAGGCCTTCAGGTAGTCGGCGTAGGTGTCGATGTTCGCGTCGTCCAGGGCGGCCTCGATCTCGTCCAGTATGCAGAACGGGGTGGGCTTCAAATCCAGGATCGCGAACAGTATGGCGATGGCCGTCAGCGCGCGCTCGCCGCCGGAGAGCAGCGACAGCATTTGCAGCTTCTTTCCCGGAGGCTGGGCCACGATGTCGATGCCGCAGTTCAGCGCGTCCTTCGGGTCGGAAAGCTGTAGCTCCGCCTTGCCGCCGCCGAACAGCTTGACAAACGTGCGCTGGAAGTTCTCGTTCATCAGGGCGAACTGCTCCTTGAACTGCTTTTCCATCTTGCTTTCCAGCTCCGCGACGATGCCCTCCAGGTCCGCCTGGGCCTTGAGCAAATCGTCCCGCTGGCTGGTCAGCTCCTCCACGCGCTCTACCGTACGGCGGTACTCGTCCAGCGCCGCCACGTTCACGGTGCCCATGGCGCGGATGCGCTGGCGTATGACGGCGATGCGCTTTTCGCTCTCCGTCAGCTTGAAGTCCGGCTGGCGGAAGGGCTCGGCGCCGGCGTAGGTCAGCTCGTAGTCTTCCCAGATGCGGTCCTGAATCTGCTTGAACTCGCCCTCCACGCGGGCCAGTTGCAGTTCGCTGCGGTGATGCTTGTCGCTGAAATCGTCCAGATTGGCCCGCAGGGCGTCGATCTGCTCGCCCAGGGCCTGCAGCTGCTTCTGTACGCCGGTGCGCCGACCGTCGGCCTCGTCGAACTCCGCGCGGGCGGCGTCCAACAGCGACTTGTTGGCGGAAAGGCTCTCGATGTCATGCTCCAGCAGCGCCGCGTTCTTCTCCAACTCGTCCAGGCAATCCTTGAGCAGAACTTCCGATTCCGCCATCAGCTTTTCGGCGTTTTCCGCCTGGCTGGCCATGCGGTCACGGTCAGCGATGCTTGCCTCCAGGCCGCGTTTGCGGGAGGCAAGGCGCACGCGCTCGGCGTTCACCGCGTCCCGCAGGGTGTCGGTCTCGCCGCGCAGCTTGTAGATGGCTTCGGAAAGCCGCTTCACCTCGGCCTGTCGGTCGTCGGTGCTGCTCTCGGCACTTTGCTGCTGTTGATCCAGGGCGGTGAGCCCCTCGGTGACGTCGGAAAGCTGACTGCGCAAACGCTCACGCTCGGCCTCGGCGCGGGCCACGCGCTGGTTGTTGCTGTTCTGCTCGTCCAGTGCCGCGTTCAGCTGGGCCTCGGCCCTGGCCACCACGACTTCCTGTTTATGCAGTTCGTCATACAGCTCGCCGCGCTCCTTTTTCAGGCTGCTGCGTTCGTCCTCAATGGCGGCGTACTGCTGGCGGGCCTGTTCAAACTGTTCCTCCAGCTTTTTGAGGGCCTGCTCGCTCTCTTCGATCTCGCGGGTACGGGACAGCAGGTTGGTCACGCGGCTCTGCACGCTGCCGCCGGTCATGGAGCCGCCGGAATGCATCACGTCGCCCTCCAGCGTCACCAGCCGGAACTGGTATTTCCCGGCCCGCTGGATGGCGATGCCGGTGGTCAGATCCTCGGCCACAACAGTGCGGCCAAGCAGGTTGTCGATCACACCCTGATACTGCGGGTCAAATTCCACCAGCTCGGACGCCAGGCCCACGCACCCCGGCATGGCCAGCACGCTGCGCTCCTGCTGGGAGAGCGTGCGCCCGCGCACGGAGGATATGGGCAGGAAGGTGGCCCGGCCGAAGCGGTTGGCCCGCAGATATTCGATCATTCGCTTGGCGTCCTCGTCCCGGTTCACCACGATGTTTTGAAGCGCCCCGCCCAGCACCATGTCCATGGCGCGTTCCAGACGGGCGGGCACGTGGATCAGGTCCGCCACCACGCCGTGCACGCCGGCGCTCTCACCCTGGCGGCGCGCCTGCATCAGCACCTGCTTGACGGAGTTGTTGTAGCCCTCATAGTCCCGCTGCATTTCCCGCAGCATTTTGAGGCGGGAGTCGCGCTGCTGCTTTTCG
>CAMVBO010000198.1 GCA_947165745.1 uncultured Clostridia bacterium
AGCTCGCCCGGCGCGCCGTCCCTGCTGGGCTTCACGGCCACGACCCGGTTGTTGTAGATCTCGCCCTCGCCCACGGGCATCACCACGCCGGTGTCCACATCGGTGATGGCGTGGCCCAGCGCGCCAAAGCCGCCGCCGGAGGGGTCATAATAGGTCAGCGTGCCCACGCCGGCGGTGCTGTCCCGCACCCAGGCGCCCAGGCGATACTGGCCGTCCCGCTCGTCCTGGACCGGGGTCACGTCGCACTGGACCACGCTGCCGTCCCGAAGCACCTCCAGCCGCGCCGGGCCGCCGTCCGCGATCGAGGCCGCCAACTGGGCCGCACCCGTCACCTTCGCGCCATCCACGCTGCGGATCACATCCCCGCTCTTGAGCCCCGCCAGCCGCGCCGGGCTGGGCGTCCTGCCCAGGTCGGAATTGCCCACGACCACCACGCCGCCGGTGCGCAGCGCCACGCCCACCGACTGCCCGCCGGGCACCAGCACGCGCTGGGGCTGCACCGACAGCTTCACCGTCTTGATGGGCAACAGTCCCAGCAGGCTGAACGTCAATTCGCCCTCGCCCGCGCCGCCTGCCCGCAGCGTAAGCCCACCCGCCTGCGGCTCCGCCTCGATTTCCGCGCCGTTCGTCGCCGCCACCCGCACCGCTGACGACACCGGCAGTTCCCAGGCCGCGCCCGCGTCCAGCACGACCTCGTCCGGCAGCCTGTGCAGCGCCCCCATCTGCGGCGACAGCATCAGCGCCGCCACCGCCGCCGCCAGCAGCGCGCCCAGCCGCCGCCTGATTTGATCTCCCATCTCACTCTCCTCCTTCATTCGCCTCTCGCAGATCGCCCCGCCCGCGCCGCGATTTCCAGGATTCGCCAATCCATCCCGCAAATCCCGCCGCGAACCATCCTGTAATTTGGCCGGACGCGAATACTGGTATGCTGGCAAATGCCCCGCGAAGTGGGAATTTCTCGTAGCGTTGGCCGCCCCGCGCCGCCGGAGCGCGCCTGACCGCATCGCTTCCAATCATTACCTTGTATATCAGATTTTAACCTTCTTTTCTTTCATTTATGCCGTTTTGTGCGGAAAATCGGTTGCACTATTTTTTCAAACCGATTATAATGGTATTTGGTAAGATGGAGGATAGTATGACGCGAAAGCCGGATTTCTCCCGCGTGCGCAACGGGCGCGTATTGATCGCCCTGTCCGGCGGCGCGGATTCCGTGGCGCTGGCGGTTATGCTGGCCGAAGCCCGGGAAGAATACGACCTGACGCTGTGCGCCGTCCATGTGGACCACGGCATCCGACCGGAGAGCGCCGAGGACGCGGAATTTTGCCGGCGGCTGTGCGGGAGGCTGGACATTCCCTTCTGCACCGAGCGTGTGGACGCGCCCGGCATGGCCCGTCGGGAGCGCTGCGGCCTGGAGACGGCGGCCCGGTATCTGCGCCTTTGGGTGCTGGAACGAGCCTTTGATCAAACCCGCTCCGACTATATCGTCACGGCCCACCACATGGACGACCAGGCCGAGACGGTATTGATGCACCTGGCCCGGGGCGCGGGTATGGAAGGCCTGTGCGGCATGCGGACGCTGTTCGGGGAGTTCTACCGCCCGCTGCTTCAATATCGCAAGGCCGAACTGACACGGTACCTCGCGGCGCGCGGCTACGCCTGGCGGGAGGATTCCACCAACCGCGTGGCCGACAATCCCCGGAACGCGCTGCGGCTCAAGGTCATCCCGGAAATCGAAAGATGGTATCCCGGCTTCGTCCGCGCCGCCGCACGGTGCGCCGACACAGCCCAAATCGAAAGCGATTATCTGGATAAACAGACTTACGCCTTCATTCAAAAGGGCGGCGCTTGCCCCTTCTGCGCATGGCTGGAGGTGGACCCACCGCCCCACCGGGCCATCCTGCGCCGCGCCATCCGGGGACGGAGCCCCGAAGCGCTCGACTGGGAACAGGTGAACGTCCTGGAAGCGCTGTGCGGTCAAAAGCGCGGAAAGCTGGATATCGGCGCAGATTATTTCGCCGAGTGCACCGGACATCGACTCTATTTTGTCCCGAAGTCGCCGCCGGAAATCGCGCCGGTAACGCTGGCCTTGGAGGGTGAGACGCGGCTGGCGGGAATTGGCAGCGTCGTTGCCGGCCCCGGCCCGGCCATGCCCATCCGGGACGACGCGAACCGGCAGGCGCTGAACCCCGAGGCCCTGCGCGGCGCGGTGCTGCGCACCCGGAGGCCCGGCGACCGCATCCGGCCCCTGGGCTGCGGCGACAAACTGCTGTCGGACTACTTGATCGACAGGAAGGTGGACCGGCCCCTGCGGGACGCCGTCCCCCTCGTCGCCATCGGCGACCGCGTGCTCTGGGCCGTGGGCCTGGGCATCGCCCAGGAGGCCCGGTTGACCGGCGAAGGCCCGGCGGTCATACTGAAATATATCCCCGAGACAACAAATGACGACGGAGGAGAGTACCATGGAGAATGACATCTCAAAGGTATTGATCTCTCAGGAGGAAATCCAGAACCGGATCCAGGAGATGGGCCGACAGATCGCCTGGGATTATCGGGGCAAAAACCCCGCCATGGTCTGTATTCTGAAGGGCGCGGTCATGTTCTACACCGACCTGCTGCGCGCCATGCCCATCCAGCTGACCATGGACTTCATGGCCGTGTCCAGCTACGGCAAGAGCACCAAGTCCAGCGGCGAGGTGGAGATCCGCAAGGACCTGTCCACCTCCATTGAGAACCGCCACGTGATCATCGTGGAGGACATCATCGACTCCGGCTTCACCCTCACCTATCTCACCCGCATGCTGGCGGCCCGCGGCGCGGCGTCCATCAAGGTTTGCACGCTGCTGGACAAGCCCGCGCGTCGCGCCCCGGGCATCACCCTGAAGGCGGATTACTTTGGCTTTGAAATCCCGGACGGCTTCGTGGTGGGCTATGGCCTGGACTACGCCGAGGCCTATCGCAACCTGCCCTATATCGGCCTGCTCAAGCCGGAAATATATGAAAACCACTGACAATCCAACCAGCGCGTAGCGCGTCTTTACAGAAAGAGAGGACCCCGTTTTGAACAAGAAACCCACAAGGAAAGCCCTACAGGGCCCGCTGATGTACCTGCTGATCCTGGCCATCATCCTGCTGATGGTCCACATCCTCAGCGACGGCAGCCAGCCCACCCCCGAAAAGATCAGCTATTCCGCCCTGCTGGAATGGGTGGAGGCCGACCTGCGCCACAGCCAGGGCGAGAAACTGGATCTGAAGCTGCAGGGCAAGACGCTGGGCCAGGTGACCATCCAGTCCTACACCCTGATGGCCGTGACGGAGGAAAACATGGCCTCCCACGCGCTGACGGGCACCTATGACATGGAGTGCACCATCCCCAGCGAGGAACAGTTCTACAGCGACGTGAACGCCATTTACGCCGCCGTGCTGGGCCGCGCCGTCAGCCCCACGGAGTATGACTTTGAAATCAACTCCAAGCTGCCCGCCCAGCCCGCCTGGTGGGTGGAATGGGTGCCGCTGCTGGTGACGGTGGTGCTGTTCGGCCTGCTGTGGTACTTCCTGATGCGCCAGCAGGCGGGCGGCGGCAAGGGCGTGATGAACTTCGGCAAGTCCCGCGCCCGCATGACCGATCCCAACGGCAACAAAGTCACCTTCAACGACGTGGCCGGCGCGGACGAGGAAAAGGAAGAGCTGGCGGAGATCGTTCAGTTTTTGAAGAACCCCCAGCGCTTCACCAAGGTGGGCGCGCGGATTCCCACGGGCGTGCTGCTGGTGGGCCCTCCCGGCACGGGCAAGACCCTGCTGGCCCGGGCCGTGGCCGGCGAAGCCGGCGTGCCCTTCTTCACCATCTCCGGCTCGGACTTCGTGGAGATGTTCGTGGGCGTGGGCGCGTCCCGCGTGCGCGATTTGTTTGACCAGGCCAAGAAGAACGCCCCGGCCATCGTGTTCATCGACGAGATCGACGCGGTGGGCCGCCAGCGCGGCGCCGGCCTGGGCGGCGGTCACGACGAGCGCGAGCAGACACTGAACCAGCTGCTGGTGGAAATGGACGGCTTCACCCACAACGAGGGCGTCATCGTCATGGCGGCCACCAACCGCTCGGACATCCTGGACCCGGCGCTGCTGCGCCCCGGCCGGTTTGACCGGCGCATCGTCGTCAACTATCCCGACGTGAAGGGCCGCGAGGAGATCTTGAAGGTCCATTCCCGCAACAAGCCCCTGGGCGAGGACGTTGACCTGGGCGTGCTGGCCCGGCGCACCCCCTACTTCACCGGCGCGGACCTGATGAACGTGATGAATGAGGCGGCGCTGCTGACGGCGCGCCAGGGCCGCGAGGTGATCCACATGGACGCCATTGAGGAGGCCATCACCCGCGTCATGGCCGGCCCGGAGAAGAAGAGCAAGAAGGTCACCGACATGGACCGCAAGCTGGTGGCCTACCACGAGGGCGGCCACGCCATCGTGGCCCACTACATCCCCGAGTGCGACGACGTGCACGAGATCACCACCATCCCCCGCGGCAGCGCCGGCGGCTACACCATGTACCTGCC
>CAMVBO010000199.1 GCA_947165745.1 uncultured Clostridia bacterium
CGGTGATGGTGGTGCCGGACGTGACCCCCTACAAGAAGCGCAAGGTGCGCATCCTCAACGGCGCGCACACCGGCTTTGTGCTGGGCGCGTATCTGGCCGGTTACGACATCGTGCGCGACTGCATGCACGACGACGTGATCCTGGGCTATATGAACAAGATGCTGTACGAAGAGGTCATCCCCACGCTGCCGCTGGACAAGGAGGACTGCAAGCAGTTCGCCGCCGCCGTGCAGGACCGCTTCAACAACCCCTTCGTGAACCACGAGCTGATGAGCATTTCCCTGAACTCCACCAGCAAGTGGCGCGCCCGCAACATGCCCACCTTCCTGGACTACGTGGACCAGATGGGCCGCTTGCCCCGGTGCCTGACCACCTCCTTCGCCGCCTACGTGGCCTTCTATTCCAGCGACATCCAGGGCCTGACCGACGCGGGCCTGGTGTGCAAACGGCCCAAGGGCAACACGTACACCGTGTCCGACGACCGCTGGGTGCTGGAGTTCTACAACGCCCATAAGGACGACGACGAGGCCGCCCTGGTCCACGCCGTGATGACCAACACGGATATGTGGGGTCAGGATCTGACGGCGATCGCCGGCTTTGAAGGCGAGGTCGTGCGCATCCTTAAGCTCATCCGCGCCGAGGGCGCCAAAGCGGCGTATCAGGCGGCGCTGTAAAACCGGAGAGGGGTTGGGATCAGAAACAGCGGCCTGGCGCATGGCGCGTTCACAGCCTCCCCATCGCGATGGGGAGGTGGCGCGAAGCGCCGGTGGGGCGCCTTCTCGCGGCATGGCTGTCCATCCGCAATGCCCGAAGCGCCCCACCACCGCAAGCGGTCCCTCTCCCCGCTGATACTACTCTCAGGTTAAAACAGCGAAAGCTGTGGATCGTATTCTTCGTCCTGGCAAGGAAAGGCCCTGTAGGCTTGCTGGCGGCAAGTCAAAGGGACTTGACGCCTCCAGGGCGGAGAAGACGCCCACAGAATCGCCGGTTTAACCTGAGAGGAGTATGAGGCAGGGAGGCCTGAATGGTTTGCGGCAGCGGCTTTTCCTGATCCCTCCATTCACAAAACGATTTCTGATTGATCGGAGACATCAGCATGAACAAGTTAGTCCAAATCACCCCATCCGACCTCGTCGCCGTGGCGCTGCAGCCGCTGGAGGCGGGCGAGGCCGTGGATTACGGCGCGGGCAGGATCGCGCCGCTGGAGGCCATTCCCATGGGCCACAAGGTGGCCCTGCGGGACATCCGCGCCGGCGAGCGCGTCATCAAATACGGCTTTCCCATCGGCGTGGCCACCGAGGACATCCCCGCCGGCGGGCACGTGCACACCCACAACCTGCACACCGGCCTGTCCGGCGCGCTGGAATACGAATATCACCCCACCCATCCGGCCCTGCCGGCCCGGGAGACGGCCACGTTCATGGGGTATCCCCGCAAGCTGGGCCGCCCCGGCATCCGCAACGAGCTGTGGATCATCCCCACCGTGGGCTGCGTGAACGACAACGCCAAGGCCCTGGAAAAGATGGCCCAGAAGTACGTGGGCGGGGCCATCGACGGTATGCACGCCTTCACCCATCCCTACGGCTGCTCCCAGATGGGCGGCGACCAGGAGAACACCCGCCAGGCGCTGGCGAACCTGTGCACCCATCCCAACGCCGGCGGCGTGCTGCTGTTGGGCCTGGGCTGCGAAAACAGCGGCGTGGCGGAGATCATGAAGCGCGTCGGCGAATACGATCCCGAGCGCCTGCGCACGCTGATCTGCCAGGACGTGGAGGACGAGCTCGAGGCCGGCATGGCGCTGATCGATGAGCTGGCCCGGCGCATGCGCAAGGACGCCCGCGAGGCCTGCCCCGCCAGCGAGCTGGTGGTGGGCCTGAAGTGCGGCGGCTCCGACGGCCTGTCCGGCATCACCGCCAACCCCACCATCGGCGTGTTCTCCGACCTGCTGGGAGCCATGGGCGGCACCACCATCCTCACCGAGGTGCCGGAGATGTTCGGTGCGGAGACCATACTGATGGACCGCTGCGCGGACGAGGCGCTGTTTGAAAAGACGGTGCGCCTCATCAACGATTTCAAGGGCTATTTCGAGAGCTATCACATGCCCGTATACGAAAACCCCTCCCCCGGCAACAAGGCCGGCGGCATCACCACGCTGGAGGACAAGGCCCTGGGCTGCACCCAGAAGAGCGGCTCCGGCCCGGTGAAGGGCGTATTGAAGTACGCCGAGAAGGTGGAAAACCGGGGTTTGAACCTGCTTTCCGCCCCCGGCAACGACCTGGTGGCCTCCACGGCGCTGTCGCTGTCCGGGGCCCAGCTGGTGCTGTTCTCCACGGGCCGGGGCACGCCCTTCGGCTGCCCGGTGCCCACGGTGAAGATCGCCAGCAACAGCCCTCTGGCCGAAAAGAAGCGCAACTGGATCGACTTCGACGCCGGCCGGCTGCTGTCCGGCAGGACGCTGAACGAGCTGGGAGCGGAGCTGATGGACTTCGTGCTGTCCGTGGCCGGCGGCAAGCTGACCCGCAACGAGATCAACGGCTTCCACGACCTGGCCATCTTCAAGCAGGGCGTGACCCTGTAGCAAACTATCAGGAGTGCAAAGATGATTACGAACGACAAGGGCATCGTCGAGCTGAAACACTACATTCTGCGGGAGGTGTGCCGCCTGGCCTGGGCGGGCGAGCTGAGCGCGGAGGGCACCGAGGAGATCGTCTACCGCATCAGTCCCGGCCCCAAGCCCCAGTACCGCTGCTGCGTGTACAAGGAGCGGGAGATCATCCGGGGGCGCATCCGTCTGGCCATGGGACACAGTCCCGAGCCGCAAAACCCCACGAAGAACGTGGTGGCCGTCATCCCCGCCGCCTGCGACGACTGCCCCATCCAGGAGTATTCCGTGTCGGACATCTGCCGGTTCTGCCTGGGCAAGGCCTGCCTGAACGCCTGCCGATTCGGGGCCATCGGCCCCGGCGACCGGAAGATGCGCATCGATCCCGCCAAGTGCAAGGCCTGCGGCATGTGCGCCAAGGCCTGCCCCTTCGGCGCGATCATCCACCTGGAGCGGCCCTGCAAGCGGGCCTGCCCGGCGGACGCCATCTACTATGACGAGGCGGGCATCTGCAAGATCGACGACGAAAAGTGCATCCACTGCGGGCATTGCATCCACAACTGCCCCTTCGGGGCCATCGGCTCGAAGATCTACTGCGTGGACGTGATCGAGGCCATTCGCAGCGGCAAGCGGGTGGTGGCCATGTGCGCCCCCGCCACCGAGGGCCAGTTCGGCAAGGACATAGGCATGGCCGCCATGCGCGCGGCGCTGAAAAAGCTGGGCTTTGCCGAGATGGTGGAGGTGGGCCTGGGCGGGGACATGACCGCCGCCTATGAGGCCGTGGAGTGGATCGAGGCCAAGAAGGAGGGCCGAAAGATGACCACCTCCTGCTGCCCCGCGTTCATCTCCATGCTGCACCACCACTTCCCCGAGCAGTATGAAAACAACAAGTCCACCACCGTCTCCCCCATGGTGGCGGTGTCCCGATACCTGAAGAGTCTGGACGCGGACTGCGTGACCGTGTTCATCGGCCCCTGCATCGCCAAGAAGGGCGAGACCCATAACCCCACCATCGTGGACAGCGCCGACTACGCCCTGACCTACGGCGAGATCGTGGCCATGCTGGATTCCGCGGGCGTGGCGCTGACGCCCGTGGAGGAGGACTACCAGGAGGCCTCCGTCTTTGGCAAGAAGTTTGCCGGCAGCGGCGGCGTAGGCAGCGCCGTCGTCGAGGTGATGCAGGAGCTGGGCGAGGACACCTCCGACGTGAAGCTGATGGTGTGCGCCGGCGGCGCGGAGTGCAAGAAGGCGCTGACGCTTTTGAAAATGGGCCGCCTGCAGGAGGACTTCATCGAAGGCATGATCTGCCCCGGCGGCTGCGTGGGCGGGCCTTCCAAGCACCAGGCCGAGACCGTCGTGACCCGCGACCGCGCCACGCTGCTGGCCCGGGCGGACGACCGGCGGATCCTGGACAATTTGAAGAACTATCCCATGGACCGGTTCTCGATGTACCGGGACGGCCACCTGGACGAGGACGGCGGCCCGTTCAGGCGGCAGAAGGGCTGACCGCCATTGACTTTCCCCTTGCGAACGGGTATAATCATATAGGTAGTTGAGGCAAACTCACACCTAAGGAGGAACGCATTATGGATCTCAAGCTGAAAGACAAAGTGGTATTGATCACCGGCGGCACCGGCGGCATCGGCACCGCCATCGTGAAGGCCTATCTGGCAGAGGGTGCGAAGGTGGCCTTCTCCTCCACCAGCCAGGCGAAGATCGACGCCCTGCTGCCCACGCTGGAAGGCGATGTGGCGGGCTTCGTGGCCGACATGAACCGGGAAGAGGACATCAAGGCCTTCGTGGAGAACGCCAAGGCCAAGTTTGGCACCATCGACATCGTCGTGCCCAACGCGGGCTATGAGGGCAAGGCCCATCCTGTACAGGACATGACCCTGGAGCTGTTCCAGCAGACCTATATGCTGAACGTGTTTTCTG
>CAMVBO010000200.1 GCA_947165745.1 uncultured Clostridia bacterium
GGTCCTTCAGCCGCAGCTGCAGGGCCTGCACGGCGATGCCGGTGTTGCCCAGGCTGAGGCTGCGATATTCGGTCTGCTCCTCCTGGGCGCGGGCGGATTGAAAGTCGCCCTCGATGACGGAGGAGTCGTTCAGGGTGACGTTGCCGTCCGGATCGATCACGATGGCCTGCGGGGCGTTCATGCGCTCCGGCAGGGGGGTGGCGGTGGCGTAGGGCACGTTGATCTCTACCGAAGTGTTGGCCTCGGTGTTCAGGTAATCCTCGTCAATCGTGCCGCAGCCCGCCAGCAGCAGGCACAGGCCCGCCGCCGTGAAGGCCAGCGCAACGATCTTCCGGTTTCCCATGTGAAACCCTCCGCTTTGGTGACGTTGTTTCATGTTTCTCCAATTATATGGACGCGCGGATCGCGCGGTTGGGTCTGGTTGGCAAAAATATAACACAGTATTACAAAACTATTTTAAATCAATTTCCCGCCAAAAACAATAGCAAACCCGCTAAGATTCCGTGGAGTTCCCATGAACACTGCCGAGGGCATACACGCAGACGTCTCCCGCGGCATAGACCAATTCGCCGTTTTCACGGAACCAGGTCTCGTCCACGGCGAAGTCGTTGCGCTCGTAGCTGGAGATGTAGGCGTAGGTCACGTCATACCGATCGAACAGTTCCCCGCTGTCGGCAGGGAATTCCAGCATCCGCGTCACGGCCATGTACTGCTCGGAGTAGTCGATGCCATGGAAATACAGGTAGCTTGGGGTGCCGCATACGATGTTCCGGCCCGCCAAGGCGGCCACGGGGTTCTTGTGCTGGGTCCCGGTGAGCACCACGGCGCCCTCCGGCGTGTTTTGCTCGATATACCGGGCGGCGGCGGCCTCGCCGGCGCTGAACAGCTGGTAGTCGGACACGACCTCCCGGCCGATGCTCAACGCGCCGGACAGCGTGGCGCTCACCATGAACACCGCCGCCAGCAGCGCCCGCCAGCGCACGCCCCGCAGCCTGTCCCACAGCGCGACCAGATAGACGCCCATGGCGGGCAGCATGGCCATGTAGGCCACGTAAAACAGCTTGTTGTTGTCGTACTCGTTGGGCTGGAACTGGATCAGCTCCGCCACCACATACACGCACAGCGCGCCGGCGCCCAGCATCCGAAACAGCGCCTGACGCCGGGTCGCTTCGCCCTCGCCGCGCAGCCGCTTGCCGCCCAGCGCCGCCGGAATCATCATCAGCCAGATCAGGCCCACATTCTTGATCCAGAACCAGCAGTAGCCGTCGATCAGATGACCGCTGCCGTCGTTGTTGACCCAGTTGAAGCGCAATTTCAGCGATCCGCCCTTCACCGTCTGGGGCACCGACCAGGTGAGCAGCTGGGGCAGCGCCAGCGCCAGCGCCAGGCCGCCGTATACCGAGAAGCGCTTGAACACATCCACGCGATCCTTCCGCGGCGCGTGCAGCAGGCAGAAAGCCATCGCCCCGGCGCTGATCAGCCCCAGCGCCAGGAAGGAGTGGGTGTGGATCATCGGCAGGCACCCGGCCCAGACGCCCAGCACGGCGAACAACCGGAGTTCCCGCGACTTTGCGGCCTTGCACAGCAGCCAAAGCGCCGGTACCAGCGCCATCCAGCCCGTCAGCAGCGTCCGCTGGGGGACCATCATGTCGCAGATCACGTTCACCCAGCGCAGATTCAGGGCCGGCTGGTTGGTGGGCGTGCGATAAAAGCCGGTGAAGATCTCCCGGAAGGCGGTGGAATCCCGTCCGATGCCGTCCAGGGCGTAGATGAAGCCCAGACCGCCGTTCAAAAACATCAGCAGAAAGGCCACCACCGTGGCGGCGCGGCTGCGGGTCAGATCCCAGCACAGGATCACGAAGCCCAAGCCCACCAGGGCCATCATCAGCGTGCCGGTGAGGGCGTAGGAGAGGGCCAGCGGGCTGCCGAACAGCAGCATCGACGTGACCATGCCGTCGCCCAGGAAAGGATAGCCCAGCAGCGCTCCCGGCAGCAGGGAATAGGTGGGGGGATAGGCGGCGTTGCGAAGGCTGGTGGCAATGCCCAGGTGCAGGCACAGATCGCCGTAGGTGGACTGGCCCACGTGCAGCGCGCCGTTTACGTTGCGCAGCACATGGGTGTATTGCAGAGTTCCGCCCAGCAGCGCCAGCGGCAAAACCAGCGCCAGCGGCAGCCAGAGGGGCATGTCCGTCCAGCGCCGGCTTCGGGGGGATTTGCGGGCGAGAATTTGAGCCAGCGCCGCCGCGCCTGCCGCCGCGGCCAGGCCCAGCAGCTGGGACAGGCGGGTGAACCGCAGCGCGAAGGCAAACAGCGTGGGCAGCCACATCATTTCGATCAGCCCCGCGCATAGCCCCATCCACAGCCGGGTCAGCCGTAACCGGTCGGGCAGCAGCGCGTTCATCAACGCCGCCCCGCACACCAGGTAGCCAGCCAGCAACAATACACCGCCCATAGCGCGCCTCCGGAAAACAAATCTCCAAACATTATAACACCAATAAGGCAGGGATGTAAAGACAAATTGAAGGCGGATTGCCCGATCGGAAAAATATTTCAAATAGATTAAAAAGTTTTGCTGAAATATTGACCATAACTGTATTATTATGAATGAAATTAGATGAATGTATGCATATATCGCGAATTCTATTGAAAATGTGAAGCCGCCGGAGTAAAATACAGTTAATTACGAATGTCAATAGGGAACTGGAGGAATACGGCATGAGGAAGCGCTGGATGAAGCTGGCAGTGGTGATGGTCGCCATCATGCTGGCGGCCTCTGTCTGCGCCATCGCGGAGGGAACCATCTCCACGACAGTGTTGATGCGCGTTTCGCGGATGACACAGAACGCCGTGGTAAAGGCCGGCGAGGATCTGTCCATCGAAGTGAGCATCGATGGCGCCGCGCCCGCGTCCTACCAGTGGTACTTTAACGACGCGCCCATCGACGGCGCGAATCAGAAGGTCTACAATATCGTCAACGCCCAGCCCGAGCACACCGGCGTGTACCGCATGGACGCCTTCGACGAGAACGGCGACATGGTGGTCAGCATGGATGTGGCCGCCCGCGTGGTGGAGGATGAAGTACCCCAGGCCGGCGACGGTTCGCTGCCCGTGGGCGCGGCCATGGCGGGCATCACCGCCTGCGGCGCGCTGCTGGTGGTGCTGCTGCGCAGGCGCCAGATGGCGTAAAGGATCATTTCGACAAAAGTGACCAGCAAAAGCCGGTCACTTTTTTAATGGAAACGGAGGTTTTTATGTCCAAACCCTTTGAATTTGAACTGCTGCACGTCTGCAAGCAGACCGGCGCCCGGCGCGGACGGCTGCACACGCCCCACGGCGTGATCGAGACGCCCATCTTCATGCCGGTGGGCACCCAGGCGTCCGTGAAGACCATGACGCCGGAGGAGTTGAAGGACTGCGGCGCGCAGATCATCCTCTCCAATACCTACCACCTGCACCTGCGCCCCGGCGAGGCCCTGGTGGAGAAGGCGGGCGGCCTGCACAAATTCATGCACTGGGACAGGCCCATCCTCACCGACAGCGGCGGGTTCCAGGTGTTTTCACTGGCGGACTTGCGCAAGGTGGAGGAGCGGGGCGTTCAGTTCCGCAGCCACCTGGACGGTTCCAAGATGTTCATCGGCCCGGAGGAATCCATCGCCATCCAGCAGGCTCTGGGCTCGGACATTATGATGCAGTTTGACGAGTGCTCGCCCTATCCCTGCGACTATCCCAGAGCCAAGGACGCCATGTACCGCACGATCCGCTGGCTGGAGCGCTGCATGAAGTCGTGGACCCACGAACACCAGGCGCTGTTCGGCATCGTGCAGGGCGCGTTCTACAGCGACCTGCGCATCGAGTGCGCCAGGGAGATGGCCAAGCTGGATCTGCCGGGCTTCGGCATCGGTGGGCTGTCCGTGGGCGAGCCGAAGGAAGTCATGTATGACATGCTGGACAAGATGATGCCCTATATGCCCCAGAACAAGCCAAGGTATCTGATGGGCGTGGGCTCGCCGGACTGCCTGATCGAGGGCGTGCTGCGGGGCGTGGATATGTTCGACTGCGTGCTGGCGACCCGCGTGGCCCGCAACGGCACCGTGTTCACCCACGACGGGCGGCTGGTGGTGCGCAACGCGAAGTACGCCGAGGACTTCAGCCCCCTGGATGCCGACTGCGACTGCTACGCCTGCAAGAACTACACCCGGGCCTACATCCGCCACCTGTTCAAGGCGGGGGAGATCCTGGCCCTGCGGCTGAATTCCATCCACAACATCTATTTCCTCACGAAGATGATGGAGGAGATGCGCGCGGCCATCGAAAACGATGCGCTTATGGACTGGGCCAACGAATTCTATGCCCGCCACGGCCGGGGGAACTGGTAGCCTGAAAGTAAAAATTCCGCGAACAAACGGGAAATCGGGCATAATAAGTTGTAATTGTTGACAAGCTCGGTTATAATGGATACAGTACCCAAATGTACGCAAAGGAGAAATGAAC
>CAMVBO010000201.1 GCA_947165745.1 uncultured Clostridia bacterium
TAGCCCTCGGTCTTGTACTGGATGGCGTAGGCCAGGCGGCGCTTGCCCCACTCGTCAACGCGATCCACTTCGCCGCCGTTCTTCTTCACCAGGTCGGAAAAACGGTTGATAAGCTCGGTCCGGGCGCTGTCTTCCAGCGTCGGATCAATGACGTACATGACTTCATACTGGTTCATGTTCTTTTTCACCTCCTTATGGACTTCGGCCACGGCCGGATGACCGTGGCAAGGATGCGCCAATAATCATTATACAACAAAAGCCCTGGCGAAGCAAGCCCGGGCTGTGATAAATTTTCGTTGAATCGAACGGGGCGGGCGCAGGCGGCAGGAAATGCCGGGAAGCGCGGCAGCCACTATTCCTACTCCCTACTCCCTATTCCCTACTCCCTATTCCCTACTCCCTATTCCCTCTCTCGCAAAAAGCCTCGATGGCCCGGGCCGCGAAGGCGGCGGTGCCTTCCCCGCCCCGGGCGTCGATGTTCTCGGTAAACCGCCCGCCGCCGCCATACAGCGCGGCAAAGCTCTTGAGGATCTCGTCCGTGCAGGTATAGAAATGCCGGGTGACGTAGTCCCGCAGCGCTTCCACCTTTTCAAGCGCCTCCGGCGCGTCGGCAGGGCCGTCCTTCAAATCCTGAAATCCCGCCAGCAGGTCCATCAGGCCCTCGCCCAGGGCCGCTTCCTCCTCACGGCTCCGGCCCTTGCGCCGGTCCTCATACTCCCTGTAGGCCGCCGTTTCGCCCCAGCTGCGCTTGGCTTCGGCGACGTATTCGTCGATCTTCGTCGTGTCGAACGGTTCAAAGCTCATGTTGTTCACTCCTCTCATCAATATCCCCCGCGCCAGGGTAATCAGGTTTTCCAGGTGTTCCCGGCGCAGCTTCAATAGCTCGATCTGCTGCTCCAGCGCCCGGTTGCGGTCGAAATTCGGGCTGTCCAGTATGCACGCGATGTCCTTCAGCGGGAATTGCAGCTCCCGGAACAGCAGGATCATCTGCAGGCGCTCCAGCGACGAAAGGTCGTAGAGCCGATAGCCCGCCTCCGTCACCGCCGCGGGCCTCAAAAGCCCGATCCGGTCGTAGTGGTGCAGCGCGCGGACGCTCACGCCCGTCTTTTCGCTCATCTCGCGCACCGTCATCATCGGATTTCCCTCCTTCCATGGAAGATCATACACTATGTCGTTACGTCAGAGTCAAGGGGGTAATGAAAGTTTTTTGCACAAAAGCGCCGCCCCCGGCACAATGTGCCCGGTGGGCGGCGCCTCTGTCGTTGCACCAGCCGCCGGTCCTTATTTCCCCGCCAGCTTTTCATACCGCTCCTTCGCCAGCTTCGCGCCCTCGGCGAACAGGGTCCTGGCGTTCTCCGGGAAGGTGCGGCGCAGGGAGGCGTAGCGAACCTCGCCGTCGAGGAACGCCTCGTAGTCCAGGGTCGGGGCCTTGGAATCCAGGGTGAACTTCGGTTCGGCCTGGGGGTTGTAGCGATACAGGAACCAGTAGCCCGCGTCCACGGCCCGCTTCATCTCGTCCTGCACCTTGGCCATGCCGCACTTGAGGCCGTGGCTCTGGCAGGGGGCGTAGGCGATGATCACGCTGGGGCCCCGGAACGCCTCGGCCTCGCGGATGGCCTTGACCAGCTGGGCGTTGTCCGCGCCCATGGCCACCTGGGCCACGTAAACGTTGCCGTAGGTCATCAGCATGCCGCCGATGTCCTTCTTGGGCCGGGTCTTGCCCGCGGCGGCAAACTGAGCCACCGCGCCCACGGGTGTGGCCTTCGAGGACTGGCCGCCGGTGTTGGAGTAGATCTCGGTGTCCACGATCAGCACGTTCACGTCCTCGCCGCTGGCCACCACGTGGTCCAGGCCGCCGAAGCCGATGTCGTAGGCCCAGCCGTCGCCGCCGTACATCCAGAAGGTCTTTTTGGACAGCTGGTCGGCGAATTGCAGGATGCGCTTCGCGGCCGCGTCGCCCCTGCCCTCCAGCGCCTTCACCAGCGCGCGGCTGGCGGCGGCGGAGGCGTCGAAATCCTCATAGGTGGAAAGCCATTGGTCGATGGCTTCGTTCACGGCCTCGTCGGCGCAATCGGCGCGATAGGCCTCCACGCGGGCCTTCTCGGCCTCGCGCTGCTGCTTCACGGACAGCACCATGCCCAGGCTGAACTCGGCGTTGTTCTCAAACAGCGAGTTGCTCCAGGCCGGGCCTTGGCCGCACTTGTTGGTGGTGTAGGGGATGCCGGGCATGGCCGAGCCCCAGGCCTGGGAGCAGCCGGTGGCGTTGGCCCAGTACACCCGGTCGCCGTACAGCTGGGTGAGCAGCTTGGCGTAGGGCGTCTCGCCGCAGCCCGCGCAGGCCGCCGAGAACTCCAGAAGCGGCTGGCGGAACTGGCTGCCCTTGACGGTATAGGGGTCGAAGATATCGCCCTTGTCGGAGATCGTCAGCGCCCAGCCCCAGGCCGCGGCGGTGTCGGGGGCATCGGCGATAGGAACCATGGTCAGCGCCTTCTCCTTGGCGGGGCACACGTTTTCACAGCTGCCGCAGCCGGTGCAGTCCAGATTGCTCACGGCCATGGCAAAGTACAGCCCCGCCGCCTGCTTGCCCTTGGCGGGCACCGCATTGAGGCCCTCGGGCGCGGCGGCCTTCTCCGCCTCGTTCAGCAGGTACGGCCTTATCACCGCGTGGGGGCAGACATAGCTGCACTTGTTGCACTGCAGGCACTTGTCCGGATCCCACACCGGCACCCGAGTGGCGATGCCCCGCTTTTCATAGGCGGTCAGGCCCATGTCCATCACGCCGTCCTCATAGCCCTTGAAGGCGGAAACGGGCAGGTCGTCGCCCTTCTGGGCGTTGATGGGGTCCAGCAGCTTGGTGACCACCTCGGGCACGTCCCGCTTCGGCGTGGGCGCGTCGACGGCATCCTTCCAGCTCTGCGGCACATCCACCTTCACCAGGCCCTCGCTGCCGGCGTCGATGGCGGCCAGGTTCTTGTTCACCACGTCCTCGCCCTTGGCGAAGTAGGTCTTGCGGGCGGCGTCCTTCATGTAGCCCAGGGCCTGCTCCACCGGAATGACGGGCATCAGGTGGAAGAACGCGGACTGCAGCACTGTGTTGGTATGGCTGCCCAGCCCCAGGCGGCCGGCGATCTTCACCGCGTCGATGGTGTAGAATTGGATGCCCTTGCGGGCGATATCCCGCTTGGCGGCGGCGGGCAGGCGCTTCTCCAGCTGCGCCGCGTCCCAGGGGCAGTTCAAAAGCAGCGTGCCGCCGGGCTTGACCTCGCCCGCGATGTCGTAATTTTCGATATAGGTGGGGTTGTGGCAGGCCACGAAGTCCGCCCGCTTCACGTAGTAGGACGAGCGGATGGGCCTGTCGCCGAAGCGCAGGTGGCTCTTGGTGACGCCAAAGCTCTTCTTGGCGTCGTACTCAAAGTAGGCCTGGCCGAACTTGGGCGTGTGGGAATTGATGATCTCCACCGTGTTCTTGTTGGCGCCCACGGTGCCGTCGCCGCCCAGGCCCCAGAACTTGCAGCTGACCACGCCCGCGTCCGCCGCCTCCAGCGGCACATCCTTGAGGGACAGGTGGGTCACGTCGTCGGTGATGCCGATGGTAAAGCTGTTCACCGGGCAGGCCGCCTTCAAATTTTCAAACGCCGCCGCGATCTGGGAGGGGGTGGTGTCCTTGCTGGACAGGCCGTAGCGCCCGCCCACGACGGTGAGGTCGCTCCGTCCGCGCAGCGCGGGGCTGACGTTCAGTGCGGTGCACACGTCCTGGTACAGCGGCTCGCCGGCGGAGCCCATCTCCTTGGTGCGGTCCAGCACCGCCACGGCCTTCACGGTCTTGGGCAGCGCGGCCACGAATTTATTGACATCGAAGGGCCGGAACAGGCGCACCTGAACAAAGCCCACCTTCTCCCCCGCTGCGTTCAGCGCGTCCACGGCCTCCTGGGCGGCGCCGCTGACGGAGCCCATGGCCACGACCACCCGCTCGGCGTCGGGCGCGCCATAATAATCAAAGCAGTGATAGGCGCGGCCGGTGACGGCGGTGACCTTGGCCATGTAGTCCTCCACGATGTCGGGAAGCGCCGCGTAATCGCCGTTGTTCGCCTCGCGCACCTGGAAGTAGATATCCGGGTTCTGCACGGTGGCGCGGATCATCGGGTGCTCCGGGTTCAGCGCGTGGGCCCGGAAGGCGTCCAGCGCCTCGGTGTCCAGCATGGCCCTGAGGTCGTCATAGCTGATCTGCTCCACCTTGTCGATCTCGTGGCTCGTGCGGAAGCCGTCGAAGAAGTCCATGAAGGGCACGCGGCCCTTGATGGCGGAAAGGTGCGCCACCCCTGCCAAATCCATGACCTCCTGCACGCTCCCCGTGCACAGCATGGCAAAGCCTGTGTTGCGACAGCTCATCACGTCCGAGTGGTCGCCGAAGATGCTCATGGCATGGGTGCCGACGGTGCGCGCCGCCACGTGCAGCACGCCCGGCAGGCGCTCGCCCG
>CAMVBO010000202.1 GCA_947165745.1 uncultured Clostridia bacterium
AACAGCAGGTGAAGGAAGCCAACATCAAGCGCATATTTGACCTGGTGCGCAGCGGCAAGTGCAAGTCCCGCGCGGAATTGGTGCGCGCGATGAAACTGAGCGCCACCAGTGTGTCCGTGCTGGTGGAGGAGCTGGAGGCCCGCGATCTGATCAGCGAGACCGGCCCGGCCCACACCACCCTGCCCGGCCGCCGCCCCATCAGCCTGCGGATGAACAGCGACGAGCGCCAGATCGCCGTGTTCACCCTGCGGCGGGACGGCGTGCTCTACGCCCTGTTGAACCTGGCCTGCGAGGTGGTGGAAAGCCGCCTGTTCCCGCTGGAGGCCGCCGGCCTCTGCAAGGAAGACGCGGGCGACGCCTATGCCGCCCTGATCGAAGACGTGCTCACCCGGCGCGCCCGGCGGTTCAACCGCAAGAAGGCCCTGGCCGTGGGCATCTGCTTCCCCGGCGTCTATATCCAGAGCGAGGGCATGTTCAGCAACCTTTCGGCGCTGGGCGTCAACTTCTCCGAAGCCTCCATCCGCCGCCTGCGGGATCGGCTGCGCCTGCCGGTGTACCTGTTCAACGTCACCAAGTGCCTGGCTTATGCCGAAAAGAAACATATGGACGCCCTCAAACCGGACGACCCGGAGACGCTGGACATGATCTTCGTGGAGATTCACGACCGCATTTCCAGCGCCCTGATCAGCCGCGGCAGCATCTACACCGGCCCGCTGAACACCTCCGGCGAGATCGGCCACATGACCCTGATGTACGGCGGCAGGCGCTGTCCCTGCGGCAACGAGGGGTGCCTGGAGCGCTATGTGAACCAGAGCGCCATCCTGGAGGACGCCCGCGCGGCCTGCGAGGCGGCGGGAACGGAAGCCCCCGCCACGCTGGAGGCGCTGGCCCGGCGCTATCCCGATGAGCCGGCGCTGAACGCGGCGGTGATGAACTCGGCGCACATGCTGGCCTCGGGGCTGTACAGCGTGCTGGTCAGCTCCGGCCTGCGGCGCGTGGTGCTGGGCGGCGGCATCGAGGTACTGGGCGAGCCCTTCCTGAGGGAGCTTCGCCGGGAGCTGAAGCGCCGCGACGTGCTGATGCGTCATGTCGACCTGGATTACGCCCAGGCCGGCCCCGACGCCGAAAGCGTGGGCCTGGCCCAGTATTTCCTGGACAAGATCTATACGATCACGGTATAAGCGCCCCTCATGACAATAACGGGGAGCTGTCGCATATGCGACAGCTCCCCGTTATTGTATCTCCTGTTCCAATTCATCAAACAAGGGAACAGAGAAGAACTCCCCCAGCGTCATTTCCAGCCCATCACACAGCTTTTTTATCAGGTTGATCGTCACTTCCTTGCGCCTTCCATCCAGCATGCTGTATACGGTGGAGGGAGTCACCCCCGAACGGTTGGCCAGTTCATTTGGCCGCATATTTCGCTCAGTCATTATTTCTTTAAATCTGGCTACTACTGCGTCCTTTATACCCATTTCATATCACCTCTTGATGAAAGGATATAAAATTCTTCGCGAAAGCATATACGCACTTGCGCATTTTTGAAAAATAGTATATAATACAGTCATCAACGCAAGTGCGTATATTCTAAGAAAGGAGGGTTCTCTGTTTATTCACACCCATGTGGGTGACAGGCATATCGTATCGTCGATTATTTGATGGAATCAGTCAACAGACAGGAGGTATACACATGAAGAGGATTCTTGTTTTTATCATTGTCCTGATGCTCTGTGGCACCGCCATCGCTGAAGGGATTGACTGGACTGGAATGACCGACCAGGAGATCGCCAGCGAAATCGAAAAAGCTCAGGCCGAGTTGGAAAAACGCGGTGGCGAGGGCGAAAGCGCCTCTGCCCCGGAAGAGACCCCCACGCTACAGAAGGGCAGTAAAGGCGACGACGTTAAGAAGCTACAGCAGCGGTTAAAAGATTTGAACTACCTTAGCGGTAGCGTGGACGGCGACTTTGGCAATGGCACCGCGTCTGCAGTATCCGCATTTCAGCAAGAGGCTGGATTAACCGTGAACGGCATCGCTGACGAAGCAACCCAGAACGCCCTGTATGCCGACGACGCTCCCAAATCCAAGGTTTATGCCAAATTGGACTACAAAACTATCGCTCGTGATCCTGATGCCCATGAAGGCGACCTAATCACCTTTTCTGGTAAAGTTCTCCAAGTCATGGAAAGTGGCTCCCGCATCACCCTACGCATTACCTCCAAGGGCAATTGGGACGATGTGGTCTACTGCACCTATACTGCGCCAAGCGATTACAAGCGCATTCTGGAGGACGCCAAGGTGACCGTTTGGGGTACCTGCACCGGTATCTATACCTATGAGACCATCATGGGCGGCAGCGTTACCATTCCTTCCTGTACCATTGACAGGATCGAAGTTAAGTAACGCAATTCCAGAATTTCCAGCATTGGAAAAGGCCTGTTCGCATACGCGTTCAGGCCTTTTTCGGCTCTTCACGGAAACCTGAGGGAGTATGAATAACCGATAAAACACTTCTGCTCAGCACTGTTTGTAAACGCAGCGAAGGATCTGCATTTATCGCATTCGGACAACGTATTGATGATCCCGCAACATTCCGTGAAGAACCTGCATTTGGGCTTCCTATACCTCTCCCAGCAGCGTCTCCGTGTCGCGCACAGAGGCCTCTTCGTCCCGGCGGGGGTCGGCCACGGAGCGCTCCGGGAAGCGGGCGCGCACGGCGTCGCGCACCGACCGCAGCAGCTCGCCCTCCTCCAACGCCTCATAGGGGCAGATGAAGGGGTCCAGCCGGGCAGGGTACAGCCGGTGGCCGGGATTGCCCCGGCGCACGTAGGCGGCCACGGCCTCCGGCGACGCACCTTGCCAGCCCAGCGTCATCAGCATTCGATTGCGCCGCGCGTGCTCGTCCCGGGCGGCGGCCTGCAGGTTCTCCCCCTCCTTCAGCCACCGGCTGTAGGCCGGGCCCAGCCGCGCCTCCTCCCCGGCCACGCCGTACAGCCGCCAACCGGTCAGATCGATGCCCGCCAGGTGGGCCCGATAGGTCAGGCTCGCCGCGACGGCGCGGGCGGTGTCCCGGTTGAACTGCCGCCGGTAATAGCTGCCCATGGCGGCGTGGCGGGCGTCCCGGGTGTTGGGCAGGCCGATGAACAGCATGTGCGCCTGCCGGGCCCGCTTCTCCAGGATGTCGCCGCGCAGGCTGTCCGGCGCGTACATGGCCTCGGAGCCGAAGGGATAAAGCTCGTACTGGCTCCACCAGCCGCCGCCCTTGCCGGCCTCCGACCCCGCGGGCAGGCTGGCCGCCAGCCAGCTTTCCAGCGTCCCGGCCACGCGCACCGCGATGAAGGGCCTGCGCTCGGCCTGGGGGTCGCGGGCCAGCAGCGTCCCCCTCAGCCGCGCGCCAAGGGTCAGGTTCAGGGCGTCGTCCGGCGTAGCGATTACATAGTAATTGCCCTCAAGCAGGTCCTCCGGCAGCGCCTCCTCCACGTTCACCGCGTGGAAGGCGGGCGCCGCGCCCATCAGTTCCGGCGACGAGACCGCCCCGGGGCACAGCTGGCGGAACCGGCGGCCCATGGCCTCGGCCTGAGCGCCATACACGTCCACGGTCAGCCTGTCCGCCGGCATCGGCAGCGCCAGCGCCCGCCGCAGCACCGCCATGGCCGCGTCCCCGCAGCCCACGATCTTCAGCGCCGTCACGGTGTCGGAGGCCGCGCGCAGCCGGGGCAGGAACAGCGGCGCGGCGCTCAACAGGCCGTCCGCGGCATCCAGCGCCGGGTCGCACAGCCGCACCCGGAAGTACAGCTCGCCCATGCCCGCGAAGGCGGCGTCCAGCAGCAACGCGGCATAGTCGTGGTCCGCCAGCACGTACACGCTCACCGCGTCCACCAGGTCCCAGGCCCGGTCTCCCAGGGACTGGGCCAGCCGCTGCAGCTCTCCCAGCAGGGTCACGGCATCCCGCAGGTTCTGCCGCCGGTCGGCGGACAGCAGCGCGATCACCAGCTCCGGGAACTGGGGCGCGCCGCCCCAGAACACGCCCTGGGCCAGCTCCCGCAGGGCCCTGTCCGGCGCGGCGGCGCTGACATGCACGTCGGCGGCAGGCACGGGGCCCTGGCCGCAGACCGTCACGTCAAAGCCGCCCGTCAGCCCCTCCAGGAAGGCGCGATTGCCGCCGGTGCAGGCGTTCATCAGGCAGTAATTCTTCCCGCCCGCCAGGGTGCGGCGGGCCTGGGGCGCGGCCTCGCCGGACGGCGCCTCCAGCATCCAGTCCAGCCGCGCCAGCCGCTCGGCGGCCTCGGCGCTGCCGCTCTCCTGGGCCACCCGATAGGCGTTCACCGCCGACGCGCGCTCGCCCTGGGCCTCGTAGATCTGGCCCAGCATGAAGGCGCAGTAGGCCCCGTCGCTGCCGGGCATGCCCAGCCCCCGCTGGAAGCAGCGGCGGGCGGACTCCAGGTTGCGCAGCGCGGCCAGGCGGGCGCTGCCG
>CAMVBO010000203.1 GCA_947165745.1 uncultured Clostridia bacterium
CTGTACCTTCGACTGGATGTCGGCAAAGGTGCCCTGCATTTCAGCGACCAAGGCCTCGGCCTCGTCCTCCTTGCCCATCAGGGCGCCGATCATCCGAATGGCGTAGTACACGCCGTCGATGTCGGTGGCACTGCTGACCACGACCTTCACGCCGTTGTCCTCCAGCTGCTTGACCTGTTCCTCGCTCTGGGCCATGTCGTTCATCAGAACCACCTGGGGCTGGAGCGCCAAAATCTCCTCCACGTTGGTCTCCGCGCCGGTCTGCACCACCGGTAGGCCGATGATGGAGGCGGGATAGTCGCAGTACTGGCCGACGCCCACCAGCGCGTCCTCGCAGCCGATGGCGCACAGGATCTCGCAATCCGAGGGCTGTATGGCTACGATGCGGGTGGTAGGCTCGGTCAGGGTGATCTCCCGGCCGTGCATATCCGTCACGGTGATGGCCTCGTCGGCCAGGGCGGGCAGGCAGCCGATCAGCATCAGCGCCGCCAGGAACAGTGAAACGAGTTTCTTGGACATGATTGTGTCCCTCCTTGTTTTCGATCAAATGAATCAGCGAGAGAACCGCTTTACAAAAAAAGCGTTCCTCCCTGAGGAACACTAACGGAGCCCACGGAATACCCCGCGGCCCAATAGCTTCACCCACCCCCAGGGGATCGATCAATTCACGGTGTAAACAAGTCTCCCGGCTTGGCCTCATCCTACTGGCGCGCCTTCCCGCTTTCGCAGTGGCTGAACGTGCGCTTTCGTCCGCTTCACGGTTACTGGGATAGCCCGGAATTCTCATCCGCGTTCCTATGGCGCGATTCATCAAATCGCGCCGCGCGTTGCCGCGCAGATACACCGGCTATTCATTTGTCCTTTGTATTATACCCCATTATCGGTGGCGCGTCAATTCATGTTTGAAAGATAAGGCGCGGACGGTCGCGTCCGCGCCTTGAGATCAACTGTTACTCCACGGAATCCGGATCCGCCACGGCCCAGAAGGCGGGCTTTGGGTTGCGGTGGCCGTCGAACAGCAGCGGATACTGGGAGCTGCGCCAGCTCAGGCTGTCCGTCAGGCCCCAGAACTGCACGGTCTCAAACTGTTCGGCGTGCGCCGAGAGCAGCTTCATCACGTCCGCGTACACCTTCGCCTGGCGTGTGAAGCTGGCCTCGTCGTTGGCATCCGTGGTGATGTCCAGCTCGCTGACCCGCAGGCGCAGGCCCGGAACGGCGACGCGCTCCACGGCGGCGGTAAGCTCGTCGACGGTGGGACTGGCGACGGCATTGTGCATCTGGAACCCGTAGCCGTCGATATTGCCCTCCTGCTTCAGCGCCTCCAGCTGCTTAATGATTCCGTCCTGCTTGGGCTGGTAAGCGGTGTTGTAGTCGTTGTAATACAGCAGCGTGCCCTCGGGCGCGTATTTGCGCGCCAGCTCGAAGGCCCGGGCCAGGTAATCCTCGCCCACTACCTTCAGCCACATGGAATCGCGCAGCCCTCCGGTGGCATCGTCCACGGCTTCGTTCACCACGTCCCAGCTGGCCACCACGCCGGGATAGTTTTCCTCCATGTAGGCCATGATCCCGGAGATGTAGAGTGTGTTTCTAAAGTCCGGGATGTGCAGTTTCGAGCGTATCAGGCTGCATTTCAAGGCGATTTTCCGAAGGCTTACTGGTTGCAAGTCGAGGAAAAGCAACACAGAAATGCAGCCTTAGACGCCGAAAATGCATGTTCAGGATTTTAGAAACACACTCTAATGCCGACAGCCGCGAATGCGCTGCCGTTTCATAGACAAATTATAGCATGAAGCGCGGCCATCATCAACCGGCTTTGTCGCAAAACGCCAGAACCCTCTCGTAAAAATCCTTTGCCTCCTCGTAGGCGCCGTGTCCAAGCCCGTCGTAGACGTACAGCTCGCTGCCAGGGATGCCGCCGTGCAATTCATGGCAGGCCTCCCGGCCCACGGTGTGGTCCTCGCTGCCCGCGAGGATGAGCGTGGGACAGACGATGCCTGAAAGCCTGTCCCGCGCGTCAAACCTCAATATCGCCCGGGCGTTTTTCAGGAACCGATCGTAGCTGTTTGGCTTTGTGAACCGCGCCAGCAGCGGGAAGAGCCTCCGGTTCCTTTGAAGGTATGCGTCCGAGTACATCTTCTCGGCAGTGTCCGCCATCAACGCGGCGTGGTCCCCTTGCAGGGCCATGTCGATCCACTCGGAAACCACGTCCTGTACGACCCCGTTGGCGTTCGGCGCCGTGACCGCGAGAATCAGTTTTTCCACACAATCCGGGTGTCGGATGGCAAGCCGCTGGGCGATCATACCGCCCTGGGAGACCCCCAACACGCAGGCGCGCTCGATCCCCAGCTTTGCCATGGCCAGCGCCTGGTCGTCCGCCATAGCCTCGATGGTGTACCCCTCCGGCATGTCGTTTTTTCGGCTGAACATGTACACGGTGTAGTCCCGGAGGTATTTCCTGTAGGGTGTGGACAGTATGAGCGCCTTGCCCTTCACGGTGGCGAGCCCGTCCGACAACCCCGGCAGCACGACCAGCGTCCTTTTGCCACTGCCGAAGGCAGCATAGTACATGTCCGTATTGTCGATCTCAACGCGACCGTTCTTCAAGATATTCTCCTCCCGTTCGCTGACCCTTGGTTTCGCAAGCAACGCTATTGGTTCAAGTGAATCCTCGTGGCATTCATGCCCAGCGACCGGTCGAATTCGATCTTCGAGGCGACACGGTTGAGCACCGCCGCGTTGTCAAATTCATAATCCAATTCAGGGTCGCGCACGGTGGGGTTGAAGCCCGCGCCCATATCCCGGATGGAGATGACGATCTCCTTCTCCGTTTTCCGCAGGGACACGTCGATCACGTCGTCCACGCCGCCGTTGGCCCTGGCGATGCCGGTGAGCATCTCCTCCAGGGCCAGGCACGTCATGTTGCCCTGCTTCGATGACAGCCGCTCGGTGATCCATTCCCCCGCCTCCCGGGACAGCCGGACCAGCTCGGCGGTCTGCGTCCTTACCGAAAAATCGTGTCGGTCCGCGTCCGCCTTCGCGGGCAGCAGGAACGTGCCCATGTCCGGCGCTTTTTTGTGTCGGATCACCGCCATGACGATAAAGGCGAAGGCCGTCGCAAGCGCCTCCGCGCCGATGACGCCAATCCACACGCCCGTCATGCCCAGCAGGCGGGACAGCGCCCACACCAGCGCAAGGGGCAGCACCAGTCCCTTCAATGCCGTGAGCACCGCGGAGAGCGTCTGGCGCTTGATGGCCTGCCAGTAGAACGAGATCAGGAAGTTCAGGCCCACAAAGGGATAGCTGACGACGAACAGCCGGATGGCCGAGGTCATGTAGGCCGTCTTCTCCGCGCCCTCGATGGAGTACAGTGCGAACAGTATCCCCGGGCACAGGGCAAACAGCGCCGCCAGCAGCACGCCGCCGACGATCACGATGCGCAGAGACCGCATCAGCACAAAGCGCACTCGATCATAGTCCCCCTCGTGGTAGTAGACCGACGCGATGGGCGACATGGTCTGTGCGGTGCCGATGAAGAGGATGTAGGCCAGGAACAGGCTGTTCTTGTACACGCTGTAGGCCTGCAGCCCCAGCGCGCCGCCGGTGGCGGTGATGAGGGTGTTCAAAGTCTGTGTACATATGGTAATGTACAGCTGAGAGGAGGCTGTGGGAAAGCCCTTCACACACACCTGCCACACGTCCCGGAAGAACTGCCCGACGCCCGCGGTGAAGGGAGACACCAGCTTCAGCTGCCGGTTCTTCGCCCGAAGATAGCGGGAGATCCAGGCGCAGCCGCCCACATAGCCGATCACCGTGGCCAGCGCCGCGCCCCGCAGCCCCAGCCCGCAGAACTTCATCAGCACGATGTCCATGGTCAGGTTGATGGCATTTGAGATCAGCACCGCCTGGAAGGACAGCTTGGGGCTGCCGTCGGAGCGGGCGAAGTAGGACAGGCTCATAATGTAGCACAAAAGCGGCATACCCAGCACCAGCACCGAGCAGTATTCCCCCACGTCTCCCGCGAGCGCCTCGTCGTGGCACAAAAAGCCCACCAGCGTCCCCCGGAAGAGGGTGCCCAGAATCGCCATCAGCACGCCGAAGATCATCAGCGCCACCATGGACGCCGAGAACAGGCGGTCGGCCCGCTGGCGGTCGTGGTCCGCCGTGGCGTTGGAGGCCAGCAGGCTCCCACCCAGGCCCAGCATCCAGTACACCAGGTTCACGAAGGTCACGATGGGCGAGCACAGCTGGATGGCGGGCATCCGGGCGATGCCCAGCAGCCGGCTCACCAGCACTGAATCCACAAACAGCGCCATGTTGTTCGCCAGCGCCATGGACAGGGTCGGAAGGAAGAACTCCCGGAATTTCCTGCCGACGAGCTCGTATTTCAAATCGTTGTTCGTTTTTCGTCCCCCCCGGAGGCCAGCCCCGCCAGATAGTCAAAGAACGAAACCAGG
>CAMVBO010000204.1 GCA_947165745.1 uncultured Clostridia bacterium
TCATCTGGTCGCCGGTGTAGGCGTGAATGGTGCACATGATGCCGGACTGGATGGCCCAGCCGTCATTCAGGGCCTTGGCCATGGGCGCCAGGCAGTTGGTGGTGCAGGAAGCGGCGGAGATGATGGTATCTTCGGGCTTCAGGGTGTCATGATTCACGTTGTAAACGATGGTGGGCAGATCCTTGCCGGCCGGCGCGGAAATGACGACCTTGCGGGCGCCAGCGTCGATGTGCGCCTGGCTCTTTTCCTTGGAGGTGTAGAAGCCGGTGCACTCCAGCACGACGTCAACCTTCAGCTCGCCCCAGGGGCAATCCGCGGCGTTCTTCTCGGCATAGATGCGGATCTCGTGGCCATCCACGATGATGGAATTGTCAGTGGCCTCGACCTTGTGAGCGTTGGCATAGTTGCCCTGCGTGGAGTCATACTTCAGCAGGTGAGCCAGCATCTTGGGGCTGGTCAGGTCGTTGATGGCGACGATCTCGTAGCCCTCAGCGCCGAACATCTGACGGAAAGCCAGACGACCAATACGGCCAAAACCATTGATAGCAACTTTAACAGCCATTGGAAAAACCTCCCTAAAATTAGTTCTCATTATGATGGAGGGCGAATGCCCACACACCTATGATTACATTTTAATTATACCCGATTGTTGCGCGAATGAAAAGCCCTTTTTTGTAAACTATGCCACATTTCCGGGAAATCGCGTCAATCCAGGGCGATGTCCTTGTAGAAGGACGTGCCGTCCAGCTTTTCGCTGACGCCCAGGGCTTCCAGCGCCGTGGCGGAGAGATCGGCGAAGGTGTCGCGCTCGCCCAGGTTCACGCCCTCTTCGATGCCCAGCCCCCAGACCAGCAGCGGCACGCGCTCGCGGGTGTGGTCGGTGTGGGCGGTGTAGGTCGGGTCGCAGCCGTGGTCTGCGGTGATCATCAGCAGGCCGTCCTCGCCCAGCAGGCGCATGATCTCCGGCAGCTTCTGGTCAAAATACTCCAGACTCCCGGCGAAGCCCGGCACGTTTCGCCGATGGCCGAACAGCATGTCGGTGTCCACCAGGTTCACGAACAGCAGTCCCTTCCAGCGATCCTTCTTCAGGAATTCGATGGTGGCGTCGATGCAGGCGGGGTTGCCCGCAGCGTGGTTGGACTGGGTGATGCCCCGGTGGTTGAAGATGTCCTCGATCTTGCCCACGGCCAGGGTGTCCATGCCCGCGCTCTTCACCGCGTCCAGCATGGTGCGCCCGGTGGGATCCACGGAGAAGTCGCGCCGGTTGGCGGTGCGCACGAAATGGCCCACCTCGCCCTCGAAGGGACGGGCGATGACGCGGCCCACGTTGTGCTCGCCCTTGAGCAGTCTGCGGGCGGTGCGGCATACGTGCCACAGCTCCATGGCGGGCAGCACGGCCTCGTGGGCGGCGACCTGGAATACGCTGTCGGCGGAGGTGTAGATGATCAGTTTGCCCGTGCGCAGGTGCTCCGCGCCCAGCTCATTGAGGATGGCGGTGCCGCTGGCCACCTTGTTGCCGATGGTGCCCATGCCGGTTTCCCGCTCGAAGGCTTCGATGACTTCCGGCGGAAAGCCGTTGGGGTAGGTGGGGAAGGGCTCGCGCTGGGTCAGACCCGCGATTTCCCAATGGCCGGTGGTGGTGTCCTTGCCGGTGGACTGCTCCAGCATGGTGCCGTAGCAGCCGATGGGCTCGTCCGCGTCCTTGTCCTGGATGCCCAGCACGTGCCGGATGCCCAGCTCCTCCAGGTTGGGAATATTGGGGTTGGCCTGCTCGATCACGTGCTTCAGCGTGTTCGCGCCCACGTCGCCGTACTCCTCGGCGTCGTGCTGCCAGCCCGCGCCGGCGCCGTCCAGCACCACAACCACCACGCGCTTCATCTTCTTCATAGTCTCATCCCTCCCAACGCAGTATATCCGCGAGCTGCGCGATCATCTCGCCCCCGGTGGGCTTGCCGCGCCTCGCGTCAATGGTGTCTCCAAATATTTCGTGCTGCCGCTCGATTTCGCCCGTGCGAAAGGCGCGGTCGATCACATGGCGGATGGCCCGCTCGCACTGCTCCGGCGTCATCGCGCAGAGCCTCGCGGCTTCGGGGTACAGGCGCGCCTTGAGGGCGTTCAGCCGCCGCCGGTCGGCCCAGGCCAGGGCCACGGCGCGCTTGAGGCACGTCCGTCCGGGATGCTCCGGCACGCCCAGGGCGTCCAGCAGCCCATCCAGCCGCGCGGCCTTCTCCGCCGGCAGCGGGATGTCCAGGGCCAGGGCTTGACGAATCGCGCGGACGAGCGCGTCCCGGTCCGTCGGGGTCTCCAGCGCCATGGCGCCGAGTTTCGGCAGCGATGCCTCGCCGGGCAGCTTCAGGCCCCGGGGCTTCATCAGAAGCAGCCCGGGCTGGCGGTTCAGCTTTTCCCGCCGCACGGCCCTCGCGAAGGCCGCCCCGTCCATGCCGGGCAGGATCGCGTCCAGGGCGATGAGGTCGGGCCGCGCTTCCCGCAGCAGCCGGAGCGCATCCGCGGCGTTCGCCGCGCGACCGCGAAGCTCCAAACCGGCGGCTTCCAGCGCGTCGGCCAGGCCTGGCGCGCCGCCCGCGATTATCGCCCGCCCGCGCGGAATTTCCATGCGCCCCACCTCGCCAACCTCGCCATCCTGCATTACATTCTACAGCGCCTGTGCAAATTCCTGCGTGCCAAGCATATCTTATTGGAATGTTAATGATTGCTAATGACGTGGGCGGCCTTGGGATGCCTATTCCCTAAACGGGCATTTTGTGCTATAATGGTTACAATACAATAGGGTAGGTGTCCGCATTGATCTACGCGATTATCGCAGCGGTGGTGCTGGCCGGGGTGTGCGCCTGGCTGGCGTGGTACTGCGACCGGCTCCGCCAGGCGCTGGACAAGGCCAACGGGCGGGTTCAGCAGTTGAAGGAGGACCGGGCCATCCGCCAGAATCTCCAACGGGTGTTGGATCGCCGGGAGGAGGAGATCCGCCGCCTGCGCGCCCGGGTGACGGCCTTTGAAAACGACTATCAGGAGATGGAGAGCCGCGCTTCCGACCTGAACATGCATCTGTTCCAGGAGAGCGGCCGCCGCATCCTCGCCGAAAAGGAAGACGGCGTGAAGCGCATGAAGATGGAACAGCTGGAGCAGCAGCTGGCCGAGGCCCGCAGGCGATTGTCCGACCAGTCCGCCCAGGCCGACGCGCATTTGCGAAGCGAGCTGGCCAGGCATGACGCCGCCGCCGCGCAGACGGAAGCGGGGCTTCGGGGCGAGATCGCCCGGCTGAGCGCCGAGGCCGGGAAGACGGAGGAGACTTTGCGCGCCGAGATCACCCAGCGGGACGAGGAGATCGGCCGTCTGCAGACCCTCAACGCCCGCCGACTCGCCCGCAAGGCGCAGCAGGACAACGGCGGACTGGACCAGGTGACGATCGAGGACATACTCAAGCAAAGTTGAGAATTCGGGAAAAGAGGCTATTCGCGGAAAGTTGTGGGATTGGTATAATATTGACTGTTTTCGTTTCATCCCTCAACTATCCGTGAAGAACCGAAAAAAGCCCCGCTGAACGGGGCTCAGACCGCTGACAAACCCTGCACCCTTTATTGAATGCAGGGTTTGTCAGTGGGAAGGGGCACCGAGCGTAATTCATGGCCGCTAGGCCAATTCACGCGCCGAAGGCGCAATTCATTGGGGCTGTCTCAAAATGAGACAGCCCCTTCTCATGCTTACCCGTTCCACTTGACCTTTTTCGGCTTTTCGGGGGCGTCCTCCAAGGGACGCAGCCAGGTGGCGGATTCGGGGGGCAGCGCCCACACCTTGCCGCCGTACTCAACGCGCCGCTGATCGCCGCAGCGGTTCACGGCCAGGGCGCGGGTGCCGTTCTCGGCGGGACGGCCGAACACGTCCGCGCCGCCGGTAATGCTCCGCTCCACCAGCACCACGTCCGCGCCGATGGCGGAGAGCCGCAGATCGCCAGTGCGCAGGCAGGGGGTCGCCATGCGGTCGGTCATAATGGACCGGTAGGTCTCCACCAGGTTCCTGTCCTCGTGCCCCCAGGGATAGGTGGCGCGGTTGTAGGGATCGGCCATGCCGGTGAGGCCCGCCTCGTCGCCGTAGTACAGGCAGGGCATGCCGGGCAGGGCGCAGATCAGCTGCCAGGCGGCGATCATGCGGCGCTTGCCGCGGGCGTAGTCGTTCGGGTCCATCATAAAGGGATGGCGATACACACGGTCGGGGGCCATGTCGCCGATGTCCGCCAATACGCTGATGGCCCGGGGCGTGTCATGGCTGCCCAGCAGGTTCATCTCGCTGTAAAAGAAGGGGGCGGGCATGTTTTCCTTCAGGTTTTCAAGCCTCCGCACGAAGTTGAAGGCGTCCGCGTGGCAGCGCAGGAAGTCCAGGATCGCGTCCCGCAGGGGATAGTTCATGCAGCTGTCCAGCGTGTCGCCCAGGGCGTAGC
>CAMVBO010000205.1 GCA_947165745.1 uncultured Clostridia bacterium
GGCGATGTCCTTCACCTGGTTGTAGTAATCCCGGCCGGCGGTGTTGCCGAACACGGAGCGCAGCTTGTTGTAGGCCTCCCGCAGACTCGCGCTCTCGGAGAAGATGGCGGTGATCTGCCTTGCCACGTCCTCCGCGATGCCCTCGGCAATCAATATGGCCGTAGGGTCCGGCGCGCCGTCCACGACGACGACTTCGGGCTCGGTGGACACGCTGCCCTCGGGGGGCACGCTGTCCTCGGCGGGCGCTTCCACGGGCTGCTCGGGTTCGGCCTTGGCCTTCCTGCCCCTCGACCGGGTGGAACGGGTCCGCTTGGGCTTGGCTTCGGCAGGGGTTTCCACCGGCGCTTCCTCAACCGGCGCTTCCTCAACCGGCGCTTCCTCCACAGCGGCGTCCGTCACGGGGGCGGCGTCCGCCACGGGGGCAGCGCCTGCCAGGCTGACGTAGTTCTGGCCGTCGGGCGCCTCCTCAAAGTGGAACAGTTCGCCGAAGGTGCTGGTCAGGTAGTTCAGCGGCTTCTTGCCCGCGTCCCGCTTGTCCGCGCGATACTCCGCCAGCTGGTTCAGCGACGGGAACAGGTTGCTGACCTGCACCTTGTCATGGCCGCGCAGCCGCTTTTCGATCTGCCCGGCGATCACCGCCACCCGCTCCTCGTGGGTCATGGCGGCGGCCTTGGCGGCACGACTGGTGGGCTTGGGAGCCGCCTGCGCGGGGGCTTCCTCCACCGTGGCGGGCTCCGCCTTGGCGGCGGGCTTCTTCGCGGGCGCGCTCTGCCGGACGGGCGCGGCCTTCGGGTTGCCCAGCACGATGAACCGGCTGCAGGCCGTGCGCCACAGCTCGTTGCTCTTCTCCATGCCCATGCCGATCACCTCGATGCCGGCGTTGCGCAGCCGCACGGACAGGGCGGAAAAGTCGCTGTCGCTGGAGGCGATGATGACGGCGTCCACGCCGCCCTCCACCAGCAGGTCCATCGCCCCGATCACCAGCGCGATGTCCGAGGAGTTCTTGCCCTTGCTGGCCTTGATGGTCAGGTTCGGGTGGATGGCGTATTTCAACACGGGGTTCACCCACGCGCCCAGGGCCGGGGCCGCGCCGAAGATCTCCCGGCGCACCACCGTGCCCAGCTCGGCGGCCTGGTCGAAGATCATGTCCACGCTGGCGGGCAGCACGTTTTCCGCGTCGATCAGGATCGCCAGGTTTCTCTTGTTTTCCTTTGCTTCCATGGTGAAAAAATCCTTTCCGGAATGATTGTACAATGCCAACAGACCCATTATAGCACACATATCCCGATGCCGTCCATAGGAAACCCCGCCGTCTTTGTTTATATTTTATCTGGCGATTCCCACGGAAATGGTGTATAATGGGGGCCAGAAAGCGAGGCGGATCGATGTGAAGAAGGGCATCGCCGTGGCGGGCACCACCGTGCTGGATATCCTCTATCCCATCCAGGGCTTCCCCAGGCCCGGGGAGCTGACCAACATCGTGGGCGAAATGAGCCGCTCCACCGGCGGCTGCATGTGCAACGACATCATGGACCTGGCCGCCTTGGACCCAGATCTGCCGCTGACGGCCCTGGGCCGGGTGGGCAACGACGAGCCGGGGGACTTCCTGCTCAGCCGCTTGCGCCGTTTCCCCAATATCGACCTTGCGCAGATCGTGCGCGCTGGCACCACGTCGTTCACGCTGGTGATGGCCGATGAGATCAGCAAGCAGCGCTCTTTCTATTACTGCAAGGGCGCCAGCGCCGACTTCTGCGAGGACGACATCCGCTGGGACGCGCTGGACGTGGACCTGCTGCACATCGGCTATATCCTGCTGCTGGACGCGCTGGACGCGCCCGACGCCGACTACGGCACCCGGCTGGCGCGGCTTTTGCACACGGCGAAAAAGCGGGGCATTCGCACCTCTGTGGATTTTGTCACCGAGCCCGGGGAGCGCACCCGCCGGGTGGCGGCCCCGGCGCTGAAATACGCGGACTACTGCGTCATCAACGAATCCGAGGCCCAGGCGCTCACGGGCGTGAGGCTCGTGGACGACGCCGGCGGGCCGCTGCGGGAAAACATGCCCGCCGCGCTTGAAGCCATGAAGGCCATGGGCGTGGCTGACTGGGCGGTGATCCACTGCCCCCGGGGCGGCTTCGGCATGGACGAAAACGGGCGGTACGTGGAGGTTCCCGGCCTGACCCTGCCCCGGAGCTACATCAAGGGCTCGGTGGGCGCGGGCGACGCCTTCTGCTCCGGCGTACTCTACGCCGCCTGGAGGGGCCAATCCCTGCGCGAGGCCATCGAGCTGGGCACCGCGGCGGCGGCGTGCTCCCTGTCCCGGCCCGGGGCCACCGAGGGCATGCGCTCCTGCGCGGAGGCGATGGCGCTGTACCGGGAATTGATGCAGAATCCCACCTGAGCCATGCGCAACCACTGGCCTCTATTCCGCCCCGGCTTGGCCGCTGGACGAGTGGTGGGAGGGACTGTGCGAACGGCGGCATAGCGGCCGGAACGCTTCGTTTTGTGTGGACAACGGATTTGTGTTGTGATACAATATTTCCAAATAATGACGCGCGGGGAAACGACGCTTTCCGGCTTTTTCAAGGGGTGTAGGCAAGCAAACCATGCGCAGGCTGAACATAGGCGAAATCGGCGAACAACTGGACAAGTGGTTCCGCAGGGCGATGCCAAAGCACGAGGCCGACGATCCGGCGACGCCGCCGGAGGTGGCCGCGCCGGCTGGCGACGGCCTGTTTGCTGCGCTCCTGGAGCTTGAGGCGACGGAGCCGGACGACGGGCGGACGCTGGTCATCTGCCAGGCGCAGGACGCGGGCAAGGGCGAGGATTCCTGCCTGGCGGTGCGGAACGGGAAGCGTGTCTTCTTGGGCGCGTTCGACGGCTGCGGCGGCAGCGGCGCGAAGGTCTATTCCTCCTTCGGCGGGCACACCGGGGCCTGGGCGGCCTCCCGGGCGGCGACGCTGGCGGCGCGGGATTGGTTTTTGCGCGACGACGGCGGAGATCTGGCCGACGCGATCGACCGGGCGCTGCAGGATTGCAAGGCGCGCCAGCCCGCCGGCCAGCTGCTGATGGGCAGCCTGAGCCGGGAGTTTCCCACCACCGTCGCGGCGTTCGCCATGTCCGTGGACGGCGGCGAGGCGGCGTTCTACTGGTGCGGCGACTCTCGCTGCTACGCGCTGGACGCGGACGGGCTGCACCAGATCACGGCGGACGACGCCGCCATCCGGGACGCCATGCGCAACCTGCGGGAGGACGCGCCGATGACCAACGTGGCCTGCGCCTCGCGCCCGTTTGTGCTGCATCAGGCCGAAGTGAAGCTGGAAAAGCCCGCGCTGATCTTCGCGGCCACGGACGGCTGCTTCGGCTACCTGCCCTCGCCGATGGCGTTTGAGCGGCTGCTGCTGAAGAGCATGAGGCGCGCCTCGAACCTGCGGGACTGGAAGCGCGCCCTGGACGGGGCGATCCGCGCGGTGTCCGGCGACGACTATACGCTGACGGCCTGGATCCACGGCTTTGGCGATTTCAAGCGAATGAAGAAGGCGCTGGCCGGGCGGCTGGCGGCGCTGGAGCGGGACTATCCCGTCGAGGCGGGGGAGGAGGCGCTGTTTGCCCAATGGGAGCGCTATCGCCCCGGCTACGAGCGCCTGCTGCAAATCCCGGATTCTGAAAGGGACGAAACATGAGAGAGATCAACGGATACATACTCTTCAACGAGCTGAAGACCACCAACAGCGGCTTTTCCAAGTGGGGCTTTGCCCAGAAGGGCGGCAAGCACGTCTTTATCAAGGAGCTGATCGACCCGGTCTATCCGGTGGACGATAAGCTGCTGGACGCGGAGGTGCTTGCCCGCAAGCGGGCCATCTGCCAGCAGTTTGAGGACAGGAGCAAGCTGCTGTACCGGGCCATTAACGACTGTTCCGACGGCAACCTGGTCTATATAGAGGACTTCTTTCGCTGCGGCAGCCACTATTACCTGGTCATGGAAAAGGTGAACGCCATCGGCATCGACGAGGTGAAGCGCATCACCGAGGAGGACAAGCTGCGGGTGTGCAAGGCCCTGGTGCACTGCCTGGGCGGCCTGCACAGGGCGGGCATCGTCCACGCGGATATCAAGCTGGACAACATACTGTTCCGCCGGCTGCCCTCCGGCAAGGTGACGGGCAAGCTGATCGACTTTGACAACTGCTTCTGGGAGGCCCAGCCGCCCCGCCCCGACGAGGAGGTGCACGGCGACCTGGTGTACATGGCCCCGGAAACCTTTATGATGATGCAGACCGAGGAGGGCACGATCGGCCGGCCCATCGACGTGTTCGCGCTGGGCATCGTGTTCCACCAGATCTTCACCGGCCGCACGCCCGCCTTCGACGCGGAGAAGGCGATCGCCTGGTGGCAGGCGAAGAGCGGCTTC
>CAMVBO010000206.1 GCA_947165745.1 uncultured Clostridia bacterium
GTCCTTGAAGGCGGTCTCCCGGGCCGCGTCGCGCTCCTCCACCGCCTTGTTCTCCCACTTCTGCATGGACAGGTGATTGATCAGCATCGCGCCCAGGGCCATGATGAACAGGCCCGTGATCAGCAGCGTATTCACGGTGTTGGTCCGGTGGATCTGATCGATCTGGCCCTGCATGAAGGCCGGGTCTGCCGCGCCGCCGGCATAGTGGGTCTCCACCGCGTATATGGCGTCGTTGGTAGTCTTTTCGTCCACGCGGCTCGACCAGATCATCGCCATGAACACCACCAGCGCCAGCAGCACGATCCACACGATGATGGCCTTGCCGAAGCGACGGGCGTGATCCTTTTTGATGATGTGGCGGAAGTAGAAGAAGCCGATGATCGTCCAGACCATGAACAGTATGTAGGTCTCCGTCTCCAGCGTGTCGTCGCCGAACAAACTCGGGTACAGCAGATACACGCCGAACACCAGCATCACGACGAATCCGATAAAGCCCGTGACGGTTACACGGCGGTCCTTCTGCTTTTGGGCGGTTTTCAGCGCCGCGGCGGACACGAAGCCGTAGAGCATGGTCGCGCCCAGGGTGGTCACGTCGACGATCCAGCCGATGGCCGTCCTGCCGATGAAGGGAATGACGCAGCTCACCGCCGCCACCAGCAGCATCGCGTTGGCGGGAATGTGCTTTTCATTGATCCCGGCAAAGCGCTCCGGAAGGATACCGTCCCGGGCCGTGGCAAAAAACAGCCGGCTCAGCGACACCATATTGCCAATCAGGCTGGTGAGCACCAGGGAAAGCAGCGAGGCCATCAGCGCGGCTACGCCGAAGTCGCCCAGGTAGTGATGGGCGGCGTAGAACGCGGGCAGGCCTTCGATGCCGGAATAGTTGTCCAGGTTGCGGATGTAATCCATCCAGCTGGAGCGGTCCGCTGGATAGGCCGAGATGCTCAGCAGCGTGACGAAGATATAGATGGCCGTGGAGGTCAGCACGGAGATCACCAGGATCCGGTGCAGCCGGTCCTTGCGGAAGTTGAATTCCTCCGCCGAATGGGTGATGCTCTCAAAGCCGATGAAGGCCCAGGGCGATATGAAGGCGATTTGCAGCGTCTGGGAAAAGGCGCTTCTGTCCGGCACGAACGCCGGGGTCCAACTGGTCTTGTGCCCCAATGCGGCCACAGCGAAGCACAGCGTGATGCCCACAGTGAACACGCCCACCAGTGCCACCATCATGCGCGCGGCCACCCGCTTGCTGCGGATGCACATCCCCGTCACCGCCGCAATGGCCGCCAGCGTGAGCAGCGCCTCGCCAAGGTACACCTCGTAGCCGAACACGGTGAACAGATAGCCGAACTTGAATGTGTCGCCGATGAAGAACCGGGCGAACAGCGGAAGGCTGGTGGCGTTGGCCCAGAACATGGCAATGTAGGTCAGGCTCAGGAACCAGAACACCAGGAAGGCCCGGTCGTAGCCGAACACCTCCTTGGTGTAGTCATAGATGCCGCCAGCCCGTGGATATCGGCTGGCCATGTAAAAGAAGTTCCGGCAGATGACCAGCATCAGCCCCATGCCGATGAGCAGGCCGAGGATGCTGCCGACGGGGCCTGCCTTGGCCAGGTAGGTGCTGCTGGTGACCACCAGCGAGCCCCAGCCCACGCTGGTGCCCACCGCCAGGGCCCAGGCCGCCGCCGGTGAGAGATATGGCCTCAAGCACACGTTCTGTCTCTGATCTGTCATAGAAGTGATTCCCTTCCCGCTTGCGCGTACCGTCGATGGTCGTTCATGCCCAATGTCCAGCTGCGTCTTCTATCTCGTCACCGCGCCCATGCTCTTGAGCAGCATCTTTTCCTCATACATCCTGGCGTCGGCCCTGTCGAACACCGAGCGCAAGCGGGTATCGCCGCCCGGTTCATATTCCGACATGCCCACCGAAATCACCACTTCGCCGGTGCTGATGTGGCTGACGGAGATGCCGTGCATCCGCTCCAGCAACTCGTGCCTGTCCTCAAAGTCCCGTCCCGACAGGAAGGCCACGAACTCGTCGCCGCCATTGCGATATACGGGGCTGTGGGAGAACACGTCGCAGATCACCTTGCTGGCCTGCTTCAATCGCTCGTCCCCGGCCTTGTGTCCCATGGAGTCGTTGATGAGCTTCAATCCGTTGAGATCGCACACGGCGATGGCAAACATGGCCGCCGTGCCGCCGCTGATGGCGGCGTCAACCTCCCTTTCCTTCTCCGCAAAGGCGTTCCGGCTCTTGACGCCGGTCAGGGCGTCCCGGCTGGCGATCTCCTTCACCATGCCCAGCTGGGCTTCGCTGATCTGCGCCCGTTCGCTGATCATCCGGAAGGTTTTGACCAGCATGACCAGGGACAGCGCGATCAGCACCACGATGGACTTTCCGAACCGGTGGGCCGAGTCGGTCACCAGCAGCCTGTGGAAATAGATGAACCCCAGCACCGCCCACACCACGAAGAACAGATAGGATTCCCTGGCCATGGTGCCCGCCGCGTACAGGTTCGGCACCAGCATGTATAGCCCAAAGGCGATCATAATGGCAAGGCCGGCAACGCCGAAGCGCCACTCCTTCCGGTCCCGGCGCTCCCGGGCCAGCTTCGTCGCCGAGGCCGACACCAGGCCGTAGATCAGCGTCGCGCCGATGGTGGTCACGTCCACGATCCAGCCGAGGCCGTCCTGCCCAGGAACGGGAAGAACGCGGATACGCCCTCGATCAGCAGGATGGCGTTGCCGGGGATGTTCCGGTCGTTGAGTTTGCCGATGCTGCCGGGCAGGACCTTGTCCCGGCCCAGGGCGTAGAACAGCCGGCTGACGGCGGTAATGTTGCCGATGAGACTGGTGACGATCAGGCACAGCAGCGCCAGCATCAGCGCGCCCACGCCGAAGCCTCCCATGTAATGTTCCGCAGCATAGAACGCCGGCAGGCCCTTCAGGCCCTCAAGATTGCCACGGTCGCGGATGTAATCCAGCCAGGAGGCGTACTCCGGCGGGTAGGCCGTGGCTGAAAGCAGCGTGACGAAAATATACAGCGCCGTGGTGGTCACCACGGAAACGACCAGCACCCGGAACAGACGGGCGTTCTTGAAGTTGATCTCCTCCCCGGCGTGAGAGATGTTTTCAAAGCCGATGAAAGCCCAGGGCGAAATCACCGCGATGCGCACGATCTGGGACAGCGCGGAGCTGTCCGGCATATAGCCGGGCTCAAAGCGGCCGCCCTGGCGCGCAATCGCCACGACAAAGCAAACCACGATGCCCAGAGAAAACAGGATGGCCATCGCCGTCATCGCCAGGGCCATGGCCCGCTTCCGCCTGGCGCAGAGCGCGCCGACCGCCAGCAGGCACGCGATGGAGAGCAGCGTCTCGCCCAGATAGACGTCGTAGCCAAACAAGGTATACAGGTAGCCCAGCTTGAACACGTCCCCCATGAAATACCGGGCGAACAGCGGTATGGAAGTGGCGTTGGCCCACAGCACGGCCAAATAAGTGAGGCTCAGAAACCAGGCGGTCAAAAAGCCGTAGTCGTGGCCCAGCACCTCGCTGGCATAGGTATACGCGCCGCCGGCGCTGGGATAGACGTTCATCAGGTAACCGTAGTTGGCGCTGATGACCAACATGATGAGACCGCTGACGATCATGCCGATGGTGCTCCCCCATGGGCCAGCCTGGGCGAGATAGGTGCTGCTGGTGACGACCAGGGATCCCCACCCGATGCTGGTGCCGATGGAAAAGGCCCACGCCGCCATCGGCGACAGATTCCGCGTGAGTCTACGTTCGTCCTGCATGCGATTGCGCCTCTCTTCTTCCGTGTCAGGGACCAGCGTCCCGGCAGGTTGGGTAAGCGTCGTTTATCCGCATCAGCGGGCTTCCCGTTTCGCGATCAGCTTGGCCATCGTCTCATAGAGCCGATCCGGTTCGATGGGCTTGGAAAGGTGGGCATTCATGCCCGCCTGCAGCGAGCGCTCCACATCCTCGTCAAACACATTGGCCGTCATGGCGATGATGGGCACCGTGCCGGCGTCCTCGCGGTCCAGGGCGCGAATGGCGCGGGTGGCGGACAGACCGTCCATCACCGGCATGCGCACGTCCATCAGCACGGCGTCGTAATAGCCCGCCGGGCTGTCCGCAAACATCTTCACGGCCTCCTCGCCGTTCACAGCGTGCTCGCTCTCGATCTCCTCCAGATCCAGCAGGTCTGCCAGGATCTCCGCGTTCTGCTCCACGTCCTCGGCCATCAGCACGCGGCGGCCCGCCAGCATGCTCTCAGCCGGCGGCTCCGGCTCTTCGACGGCAGCGGGCATATCCCCCGCCTTCTTGAGCAGCACCGCGTGGATCTGCCTGAGCAGGCTGTCGGAGAAAAGAGGCTTGGCCATGATGGCGTCCACGCCGCCGGTCTGG
>CAMVBO010000207.1 GCA_947165745.1 uncultured Clostridia bacterium
CCCGGCGCGCTGGTGCTGGGCAGCCGCAAGTTCGAGGGCGACGTGCCCCTGCGCAGCCGCTTCGGCAACGGCGTCACCCGGCACGTGTTTTCCATCGCCAGCGGCGTGAAGGTGTATGACACCCAGACGGGCCTGCGCGCCTTTGGCCGCGACGGCATGGAGAGATTCCTGAATGTGCCCGGCGACCGGTACGAATACGAGATCAACATGCTGCTGACGGCGGCCCAGGGCGGCCTGCCCATCCTGGAGGAGGGGATCGCGACCGTCTATCTGAACGACAACGCCTCCAGCCACTTCAACCCCTTCAAGGATTCGCTGAAGATCTACCTGTGCATCCTCAAATTCTGCGCGTCGTCGCTGCTGGCCTTCGTCGTCGACTATGTGCTGGCATTGATCCTGAAGGGATTGACCAGCGTCTGGCCCGCGCCGGTTTCGCTGAACTTCAGCGTGATCGTCGCCCGGCTCGTCAGCGGCACAGTGAACTTCACCGTCAACCGCCACATGGTATTCAAGGGCAATGAGAAGCTGGGCAAGGCCGTGGTGAAGTACGTCGCGCTGGCGGCGGTGATCCTGGGGCTGAACCTGGCGCTGATGCACCTGCTCACCGGCTGGGGCGTGTCCTTCGCGCTGGCGAAGATCATCGTGGAGCTGACCCTGTTCATACTCAATTTCGTGGTGCAGGGCAAATTCGTGTTCCGAAAGAAGAATTGATGGGAGGCAACTCATCCATGCAGAACCGACGCAGACCCAGCCAGGGCCGCCCAGCCGCCAGCTGGCTTCGAAGCCAGCTGGCCCGGCGGCCGCTGCCCGTATGGGTGCTCATCGTCACGGATATACTTCTGCTTGGCATATCCCTGGTGGTGTTCGCACTGTTCCACCATGTGCTGCGCCACCCGGTTGAGTCGCTGGGCATCGTGTCCAACCGCTCCGACGCCCACGGCCAGTTCGAGGAGATCTATGACGTGGAGGAGGATGACGGGGAGGAAATCGAATCTGCCGTGGATTTCAGCACCGTGACCAGCAGCGCCATCGCCCTGGATGAGTCCGCCACCCAGGCCGGGACGGACGGCGTGCCCGTCGAAACCGGGGCGGACAGCGCGTCCGTCGAAACCGGGGCGGACAGCGCGTCCGTCGAGACCGAAGCCGTCAGCTCCGCCGAAGCGGAGGCCAGCGACGCGGAGGATGCCGGCGATGTGTACGATGACAGCGCGCAGACCACGGCCGGCACGATGGTGGGCAACTACTTCTCCGAACAGCCCGGCGATTTCGCCGAGAAGTTTGCCGACAAGTTCACCGCCGGCGAGGTGCAGGCTTCGCAGTCCGGCTACAAGAGCGGCAATGTGAGCATCGAGCTGAAGCGCTATGACTCCAATAACGTGGTGTTCTATGTGGCGGACATTTACGTGCGCGACATCAGCTGCATCAAGACCGCCTTCGCCCAGGACACCTACGGCAAGGCCTATCGCGAGCACACGCTGGACATCTGCCAGCGCATCAATGGCATCCTCGCCGTCAACGGCGACAACTACGGCAGCCGGGACGACGGCGTCGTCATCCGAAACGGCGAGCTCTATCGCAAGGACAACCATCCCAATCAGGACGTCTGCGTGCTGTATTGGGACGGCCGGATGGAAACCTACGCCGCCGGCAAGTTCAACACCCAGCAGGTCATGGACAACGGCGCCTATCAGGCCTGGAACTTCGGGCCGAGGCTGATCACCTCGGACGGCAAGGCCAAAAAACACTTCAACTCGGTGGTCACGCCCAACAACCCCCGTACCGCCCTGGGCTACTATGAGCCCGGCCACTACTGCTTCGTGGTTGTGGACGGCCGGTCGGATGCTTCCGGCGGCCTGACTTTGGCGGAGCTGGCCGCGCTGATGCGCGACCTGGGCTGCACCCGCGCGTACAACATGGACGGCGGCAACACGTCGGTGATGGTCGGAGGCGGTCGTGTGATCAGCAACCCCAGCAGCAGCGGCGGCGGCGGCCGGGAGACCAGCGATATCATCGCCATCGTGGACAACTGACCATACACAGGGAGGGATTATCGTGCTGCGCAAGCTGCTGCCCCACGCGGCCATCATACTTTCCGGCATGTATTTCGTGTTTTTCTTCATCGACCGCGTCAACACCGCCATGGCGTTCATCAACAACAACATCACCAAGCGGCTGCTGCTGGTGCTGTGCGTCATCTCCGTCATCGAAGCCATCTGGCTGATCCGAGACGAACGCGCCAGGGAACGCCGCCAGCAGCGGGCCCGAGCCGAGGCGGCGCGAAGGCAGCGGCAGGGCGCCGCGCCGAGGCGCTACGTCCGCTGAGCGAGGCACGCCTATGGAATACACCGCGATGGACCAATACTGGGTCTGGCTGTCCAGCGTGGAGGGCATCGGCCAGAAGCGCTTTTACCAGCTGCTTTCGCTGTATGAGGACGCCAGACAGGTCTGGGACGCCCTGGACGGGCCGCTGGTCCCGCCGGACATGCAGATCGTCGGCCCGCAGGCGCTGAACAACCTGCGCCAGGCCCGAAACATCGAATACTTTTACCGGCTGTTCGATCGGCTGGAGCGGCTGGGCATCCGCGCCGTGACAAGGCTGAGCGAGGCCTATCCCCCGGCGCTGACGGGCATCTATGACCCGCCGCCCACGCTGTACGTGCGGGGCGAATGCCCGCTGGATGGCGAACGGATGATCGCCGTGGTGGGCTCCCGACGCTGCACGCGGGACGGCCAGCGGGCCGCCCGTGAATTCGCCAGGGGGCTGGCCGAGAACGGCGTCACCGTGGTCAGCGGCATGGCCCGGGGCATCGACAGCTGCGCCCATCGCGGCGCGCTGGATGGCGGCGGGCGCACCATCGCCGTGCTGGGGTGCGGCGTGGATATCTGCTATCCGCCGGAGAATGACAGGCTGATGGCGGAGATCCTGGACAGCGGCGGCGCGGTGGTCTCGGAGCTGGTTCCGGGATCGACGCCCCTGCCCGGCAACTTCCCCGCCCGCAACCGCATCATCAGCGGGCTTTCAGAGGGCACGCTGCTGGTGGAAGGCGCGCGGGCCAGCGGCGCGATGATCACCGTGAACCTGGCGCTGGAACAGGGGCGGGACGTGTTCGCCGTGCCCGGCGGCATTTACAGTCCCCTGAGCGAAGCGCCCAACCGGATGATCCTGGACGGCGCGACCCCGGTGCTCTCCCACTGGGACATCCTGGAGCACTATCGCTGGGCCCAGCGGCCGTCGGAAAACCCGGTTCGCAAGGCCGGGCCCGTGGAACTGGAGCCGGACGAAAAGGCCATCGTGGAGCCCCTGCGGGAGCAGGCTCTGTCCTTCGACGAGCTGGCCGCCGCCACCGGCTTTTCCGCCGCCCGACTAAATTCCCACTTGACAATGCTGGAACTTCGGGGAATAATAGAAAAGGTGCCGGGCGGGCTGTACCGCTCGTATATGTGAAAATGAGGAATCAGGAATGAGGAATGAGGCATTGAAACAGCGCCTGCCGCTGTCCCCGTTCCCTGTTCCCTAAACTGGAGGAAATCATGGCAAACAAACTCGTCATCGTCGAATCGCCGGCCAAGGCCAAGACGATCGGAAAGTTCCTGGGGCGCGGCTACAAGGTGGAGGCCTCCCAGGGCCACGTCCGCGACCTGCCCAAGAGCCAGATCGGCGTGGATGTGGACAATAACTTTGAACCCAAGTACATCACCATTCGCGGCCGGGGCGAAATCCTGGGCAAGATCCGCAAGGAAGCCCGCTCCGCCAGCAAGATCTATCTCGCGACCGACCCGGACCGCGAGGGCGAGGCCATCTCCTGGCACCTGGCCAACGTGCTGGGCATCGACGAGGATTCGGCCTGCCGCATCGAGTTCCACGAGGTGACCAGCAAGGCCGTGAAGGCCGCCGTGAAGAACCCCCGGAAGATCGACATGGATCTGGTCAACGCCCAGCAGGCCCGGCGCGTGCTGGACAGGCTGGTGGGCTACAAGATCAGCCCCATCCTGTGGCAAAAGGTGAAAAAGGGCTTGAGCGCCGGGCGCGTGCAGTCCGTCGCCACCAAGATCATCTGCGACCGGGAGGCGGAGATCGAGGCCTTCATCCCCGAGGAATACTGGACGCTGACCACCCCCTTTGCCATCGGCGACGCCGAGGTGAGCGCAAAGTTCACCGGTTACGGCGAGGAGAAGGTGGAGCTGAAATCCAAGGCCGAGGCCGAGGACGTGATCGTGAAATGCAAGGGCGCGAAGTTTGCCGTTTCGGCCATCAGGAAGGCCGAGCGCCGCAGGCTGCCCGCCCCGCCCTTCACCACCTCAAACCTCCAGCAGGAGGCCAGCCGCAAGCTGGGCTTCTCCACCCAAAAGACCATGCAGATCGCCCAGCAGCTCTACGAGGGCGTGGAGCT
>CAMVBO010000208.1 GCA_947165745.1 uncultured Clostridia bacterium
ACTTCGGGGAGAATCCCGCCGCGATGAAGCAGGCCGGGGTCATCTACGCCACCGAACAGATCATCGACCTGATTGCCAACGGCATCCGCCACATCCACGTCTACACGATGAACAAGCCGGACGTGGCCGCCAACATCATGGCGAACCTGTCGGAGATCCTGGGGCGCGGCCATGCTTGAGCCCATCATCGACGCGGACAGGCGGGAGGCGTACCGTTACCTGGGCCTGCGCGGAAGGTCGCCGGACGAAGCCACGGCCCGGGCCGTGGAGGAGGCCTTTGCGCGCTTGAAGGACGCCGTCGAGCCGAAGCAGGTGTCGAGGCTGTTTCCGCTGAAGTGGCGCGGCGCGCACGACATGGACATCGAGGGCCTTCAAATCGAGAGCCGGGCGCTGGCGAAGAACCTGGCCGGCTGCGACGAGGTGTTCCTGATGGCGGCGACGCTGGGCCTCGGCCCGGACCGGCTGATCGCCCGCGCCCAGGCGGAGGGCGCGATGAGCCGGGCGATGGCGCTGCAGGCGGCGTCCGCCGCGATGATCGAGGCCTGGTGCGACGCGGTGAACGAGGAATTGCGCCGACAGGCAGAGGCGCACGGCAGGTTTTGCAGGCCCCGCTTCTCCCCCGGCTACGGCGACTTCCCGCTGGATTGCCAGCGCGGCGTGTTCCGGCTGCTGGGCGTGCAAAAAAACATCGGCGTCACGCTGACGGACAGCCTGCTGATGCTGCCCACCAAGTCCGTGACCGCCGTGATCGGCCTGTCGGACGACCCGGCGGCCGCCTGCGACGCTGGCTGCGCGGCCTGTGGGAAGGCGGACTGCGCCTTCCGCGACGAGAGAAAGGACGACCTGACATGAGTTTTCTGGATCGACTGGGCCGGGAGCGGCTGTACTGGGACGGCGGCACCGGGTCGCTGCTGCAGGCGAAGGGGCTCAAGGGCGGCGAGCTGCCGGAGAAGTGGAACCTGACCCACCCGGAGGCCGTGCGGGACGTGGCGCTTTCCTACTTCCGCGCCGGCAGCCACATCGTCAACAGCAACACCTTCGGCGCGAACCGGCTGCACTATCCGGACCGGGAGGCGCTCAAGGCCGTCGTGGAAGCGGGCGTCCGCCACGTCGTCGAGGCCCGGCGGCAGACCGGCCGCGAGGACGACGGCTATGTGGCGCTGGACATCGGCCCCACGGGCAGGTTATTGAAGCCCATGGGCGATCTGGGCTTCGAGGAGGCCGTCTCCCTTTTCGGCGAGGTGGTGCGCTGGGGCGAGGAAGCCGGAGCGGACCTGATCCTGATCGAGACGATGAACGACACGCTGGAGCTGAAGGCGGCGGTGCTGGCGGCGAAGGAGAACAGCCGCCTGCCGGTGTGCGCCACCTGCGTGTTCGACGGCAAGGGCAAGCTGCTGACCGGCGGCACCCCGGAGAGCGTGGCGGCGATGCTGGAGGGCCTGCGGGTGGACGCCCTGGGCGTGAACTGCGGCATGGGGCCGGGCCAGATGCTGCCCATCGTAAAGCGGCTGCTGGCGGCCTCGTCGCTGCCGGTGATCGTGAATCCCAACGCCGGGCTGCCCCGCATGGAGGGCGGCAGGATCGTCTACGACCTCTCCGCCGAGGACTTCGCCGACGCCATGGCGAAGATCGCCCGGGCGGGCGCCCACGTGCTGGGCGGCTGCTGCGGCACCACGCCGGAGTACATCCGACGGGAGATCGAGGCCACGCGGGGCCTTCCCTTCGCGCCGCCCGCGGCAAAACACCGGACCGTCGTCAGCTCCTTCTCCCAGGTGGTCCAGATCGGCCCGAGGCCCGTGATCGTGGGCGAGCGCATCAACCCCACCGGGAAAAAGATGCTGCAACAGGCCCTGCGGGAGAACGACCTGGACGCCGTGGTGGCGCTGGGGCTCTCCCAGGAGGAGGCCGGGGCCCACGTGCTGGACGTGAACTGCGGCCTGCCGGGCATCGATGAGGCCGCGACGATGGCCGCGCTGGTGCCGAAGCTGCAGGGCGTGCTGGCGCTGCCGCTGCAAATCGACTCCTCCAATCCCCGGGCGCTGGAGGCGGGGCTTCGGCTGTACAACGGAAAGCCGCTGATCAACTCCGTCAACGGCAAGCGGGAGAGCCTGGACGCGGTGCTGCCGCTGGCGGCGAAGTATGGCGGCGTGCTGATCGCGCTGCCCCTGGATGAAGCCGGCATCCCCGCCGACGCCGAAGGCCGGGTCGCCATCGCCCGCAGGATCGTGGACGAAGCTGCGAAGCACGGCATCGCCCGGGAGGACATCATGGTGGACGGCCTGGCCATGACCATCTCCGCCGATTCCGGCAGCGCGAGGGTGACGCTGGAGACCCTGCGCCGGATGCGGGATGAGCTGGGCGTCAACACCGTGCTGGGCGTCAGCAACATTTCCTTCGGCCTGCCCCAGCGGGAGGCCGTCAACGCCTTCTTCCTGGCCATGTCGCTGGAAAGCGGCCTGGGGCTGGCCATCATCAACCCCTCCAGCGCCGCGATGATGGCGGCCTATCGCTCGTGGCTGGCCCTGTCCGGCCTGGACGAAAACTGCGCCGGGTTCATCGAGTCCTACGGCAGCCAGACCGGCAGCCTGTTCGCCGGAGGCGGCGTTCAGGCCACCGCCGCGCCAAAGGCGGAGGGCACGCTGGCCGACAGCATCCGCTTCGGCATGGCCGAGCGCGCCGCCCAGCTGGCCCGGGAGCAAATCGCCGACGGCGAGGACCCCATGGCCATCATCGACGGCACGCTGATTCCCGCGCTGGACGCCGTGGGCAAGGGCTTTGAGGCGGGCACGCTGTTTTTGCCCCAGCTGCTGATGAGCGCCGACGCCGCCAAGGCCGCCTTCGGGGCGGTGAAGGAGGCGCTGTCCGGCCAGAACAGGGCCGTGAAGGGCACGGTGATCCTGGCCACGGTGAAGGGCGACATCCACGACATCGGCAAGAACATCGTCAAGGTCCTGCTGGAAAACTACGGCTACCGGATCATCGACCTGGGCAAGGACGTGGGCCCCGAGGCCATCGTGGAAGCCGCCATCGCCGACGACGTGAAGCTGGTGGGCCTCAGCGCCCTGATGACCACCACTGTGCCCAGTATGGAGGAAACCATCCGGCTGCTTCGGGCGAAAAAGCCCGACGCGAAGGTGGTGGTGGGCGGCGCGGTGCTGACGAAGGATTACGCCGCGCAGATCGGCGCGGATCGCTACGCCAGGGAGGCCATGGACGCCGTGCGATACGCGGACGAGGTATTCGGATAGTGCGGGGGGCTGTCTCAAAATGAATGAATTGGGGCTGTTTCAAAACATATGTTTTGAGACAGCCCTATTCCCCACTTTTTATGTCGATTTCTTTTAACCCGAACGCGCTTTTATCTAACACGCGAATGGATAAAATGAAAAGCCATGCGGGGTGATTCGCTCCGCAAATTCCACGGTATTTGGAGGTCGGCGCGTGGTTCGGGATATGACCCATGGCTCGCCCATGAAATTGATATTCGGCTTCTGGTTCCCGGTGCTGCTGGGGAATTTGTTTCAGCAGGTGTACAACCTGGTGGACAGCGTGATCGTGGGGCGCTTCGTGGGCGTGAACGCCTTTGCGGGCGTCAGCGCCACGGGCTCGCTGAACTTCCTGATCATCGGCTTTCTGCTGGGCATGTGCTCCGGCTGCGCCATCCCGGTGGCCCAGTCCTTCGGCGAGGGCGACCCCCACGCCATGCGCAAGTACTTTGCCAACGCCATCTACCTGTGCGGCGGGCTGTCCGTCGCCATGTCCGTGGCCACGGTGCTGCTGACCCCGGCGATCCTGCGCTGGACGGGCACGCCCGCGGACATCTTCGACGAGGCCTATCATTACATCGTCTACATCTTCGGCGGCATGTCGGCCATCATGCTGTACAACCTGTCCAGCGGCGTGCTGCGCGCCGTGGGCAACACCCGCACGCCGCTGTACTTCCTGGTGCTCAGCTGCGCGGTGAACGTGGTGCTGGATCTGCTGTTCGTCGTGGTGTTCAAAATGGGCGTCACCGGCGCGTCGCTGGCCACCGTGGCGGCCCAGCTGCTGTCGGGCGTGCTGTGCACCTGGGTGATCTTTAAAAGGTACGACGTGCTGCGCATCCGGGGCGAGGAATGGAAGGTGGACGCGGCCTGCCTGAAGCGGCTGTCCGGCATGGGCCTGCCCATGGGCATGCAGTTTTCCATCACGGCCGTGGGCTCGCTGATCATGCAGACGGCGGTGAACGGCCTGGGCTCGGCGGCCGTGGCGGCCATCGGCGCGGGCTCGAAGATCTACTCGCTGTTCTGCTGCCCCTTTGACGCCATCGGCGCCACCATTGCCACCTGGTGCGGCCAGAACCTGGGCGCGCGGCGCATCGACCGGGTGCGCCAGGGCGTGCGGCTG
>CAMVBO010000209.1 GCA_947165745.1 uncultured Clostridia bacterium
CCGCCGGCGCCATTGACCGCCAGGGTCGCGTCGAGGACGGCCAGGCCACCATGGATTATGATCCTGAGGAGATCAAGCGCACGATATCCATCTCCGCCGCCATGGCGCCGCTGGAGTGGAAGGACAGGAAGGTCAACCTGGTGGACATCCCCGGCTTCTTTGATTTCGCCGGCGAGCAGGTGGGCCCGATGACCGTGTGCGAAGGCGCGCTGATCGTGGTCGGCGCGGTTTCCGGCTTGGACGTGGGCGCGGAAAAAGCTTGGGCCATGTGCGACAAGACCCACTCCTCCCGCATGATCGTCGTGAACAAGATGGACCAGGAAAACGCCAACTTCCAGAAGGCGCTGGGCACCATCACCGATAAGTACGGCAGCCATATCGCGCCCATCGAACTGCCGATCATCGAAAACGGCAAGTTTGCCGGCGTCGTTTGCGTGCTGGAGAACAAGGCGTTCACCGGCGAGGGCAAGACCCTGAAGGCCATCGACATTCCCGCCAGCATGGCCGGCGAAGTCGAGGCCGCCCGCGAGGCCATCATGGAGGCCGCCGCCGGCGCCGAGGACGAGCTGATGGAGAAGTACTTTGAAAACGGCGAGCTGTCCCAGGAAGACATGATGCACGGCCTGCGCCAGGGCATCGAGGACGGCACCGTCGTTCCCGTGGTGTGCTGCTCCAGCGTCACCCGCGTCGGCATTGCGAAGCTGCTGGACAACATCATCGACCTGATGCCCTCCCCGGCCGGCAAGGTTCTGGAAGGCGTCAATCCCAAGACCGGCGACGTCGTGGAGCGCGTGTGCGCCGACGACCAGCCCTTCTCCGCCCGCGTGTTCAAGACCATGGCCGACCCGTTCGTGGGCAAGCTGAGCCTGCTGAAGGTCACCAGCGGCACCCTGGACAGCACCACCCAGCTGTACAACGTGAACGCCGAGAAGTCTGAAAAGCCCGGCAACATCTATCTGCTCAAGGGCAAGCAGCAGTCCACCACCCAGAAGGTGTGCGCGGGCGACCTGTGCGCGCTGGCGAAGCTGCCCTCCCTGGCCACTGGCAACACCCTGTGCGACCAGGCCAACCCCGTGAAGTTCGCCGACATGGAATTCCCGGCCCCGAACATCTCCAAGGCCGTGTACGCCAAGAAGGCGGGCGAGGAAGACAAGATCTTCTCCGGCCTGAACCGCCTGATGGAGGAGGATCCCACCATCAAGGTTGAGAAGAACGTGGAGACCGCCGAGAGCGTGCTTTCCGGCCTGGGCGAGATGTCCATCGACGTGGTGGCCGCCAAGCTGGCCAGCAAGTTCAAGGTGGAGTGCGACCTGCGCGATCCCAAGATCCCCTATCGCGAGTCCATCCGCAAGCCCATCGACGTGCAGGGACGCCACAAGAAGCAGTCCGGCGGCCACGGCCAGTTCGGCGATGTCAAGATCCGCTTCCGTCCCAACGAGGACCCGAACGACACCGAGTTCCACTTTGTAGACAGCGTCGTGGGCGGCACCGTCCCGCGCCAGTACATCCCGGCCGTTGAAAAGGGCCTGATCGACAACATCAAGCACGGCGTGCTCGCCGGCTTCCCCGTGGTGGGCCTGACCGCAGAGCTGTACGACGGCGGCTATCACCCGGTGGACTCCTCCGAAATGGCGTTCAAGACGGCGGCCCGCCTGGCCTTCAAGCAGCTGACCACCGCTTCTCCCGTCCTGCTCGAGCCCATTTACCATGTGGAAGTGGACGTGCCGGACGCCAACGTGGGCGACATCTATGGCGACATCAGCAAGCGTCGCGGCCGCATCCTCGGCTCCGAGAAGGTGGGCGACCTGCAGCGCGTCATCGGCGAAGCGCCGCTGAGCGAGATGTTCAAGTACGCCACCGACCTGCGCTCCATGACCCAGGGCCGCGGCTCCTTCACCATGAAGTTCGAGCGCTATGAGGAAGTGCCCGCCAACGAGGCCAAGAAGGTCATCGACGCCTACAAGGCCGAGGAAGAGGACGACGATTAATTCCTCCATTGAAACCATCCTGGCTCCCTTCAACCGAGAGGTTGAAGGGGGTTTTTTATGCCTGCGTCCCCGAAATTAACTCAAATCCAACCTCGCGCTCTTGACCCGGAGGGGAGGGGGATGCTATAATGCTTAACGTGTTAACGATAAACATGTTAATTATGTGAAATCCAATGGGAAAGGATGGCGCGGCATGGAGTATATCGAGCGCGTCAAGGACAACATCGACCTGCTGATCCACACGATGCGGCTGCATCATCGAATCGTGGAAAAGCGGATGGACGGCATGGGGGTGCACCACGGGCAGCACCGCATGCTGATGAAGGTCTCCTGCCTGGGCAAGAGCGCCTCGCAAAAGGCGCTGGCCGAGGCCATGGACGTGAGCCCCGCCTGCGTGGCGCGGACGCTGAAGCAGCTCTCCGCCGCGGGCCTGATCGAAAAAGCCGAGGGCGCGGACGGGCGCTGCAACGAGATCAGCCTGCTGCCCCGGGGCCGGGAAATGGTGGAAAACTCCAGGACCATCTTCCGGGAGATCGGCGAGGAGATGTTCATGGGCGTCTCCAATGAGGAGATGGAGGCCCTTGGCGGCATTTTGCGGAAGATTCAGGCAAACCTTGTAAATATGGAGCGGGGCGAGGGGGAGACCCTGGCCGCTGACGAGAGGAGATGACGGGGCGAATGAAATGGTCCAAGTATGTCAAGCCCTACTGGAAGTATTTTGTGCTGGGCCCGCTGTGCATGATCGTGGAGGTGCTGGGCGAGATCATCATGCCCAAGCTGTACTCCCAGATCCTGAACGTGGGCGTTGAGACCCACAACGTGGGCTATATCGTGATCACCACGCTGTTGATGATCCTGACCGCCGTATTGATGATGGGCGGCGGCGTAGGCGGCGTCCACCCTGGATTCCATGGTGGGCTATCTGGATGAAAAATACCGGGACATCGGCTGGAGCAGCGCCAGGCTGGACGATATACTGAACTTTATTCCCGCCCGGCTTACGGCCCTGCTGATGATCCTGACCGCCCTTCTGATGATGGGCGGCGGCGTGGGCGGCGCCTACTTCGGCGCGCGGGCGTCGGTGAACTTCGCCTCGGACCTGCGCCGGGACGTGTACGGCAAGGTGCAGCAGTTCTCCTTCGCCAACATCGACAAGTATTCCACCGGCTCGCTGGTCACCCGCCTGACCAACGACATCACCCAGCTTCAAAACTTCGTGAACATGATGCTGCGCATGTTCCTGCGCGCCCCGGGCATGCTGATCGGCGCGCTGATCATGGCCATTGCCATGAACCCGGAGCTGGCCCGGGTGCTGGCGGTCACCATCCCGGTGCTGCTTGGGGTGGAGTTCCTGGTGATCCGCACCGCCTTCCCACGCTTCACCGCCATGCAGGAGAAGATCGACAAGCTGAACTCCAACATCCAGGAGAGCCTGACCAACATCCGCGTGGTCAAGAGCTTCGTGCGGGAGGATTTCGAGGCCAAAAAGTTCCGCAAATCCAACGGCGATTTGAAGGACGCCGCGCTGCGGGCGTTGAACGTGGTCATCTTTATGATGCCGATTATGATGCTGCTGATGAACTTTACCAGCATGGCCGTGGTGTGGTTTGGCGGCAACCAGGTCATCGCGGGCAAGATGCCAGTGGGCGACTTTTCCGCGTTCCTGACCTACATCACCCAGATTCTGATGTCGCTGATGATACTTTCCATGCTGTTTATGAACAGCTCCCGCGCCCTGGCCTCGGGACGCCGCGTGAAGGAGGTTATGACCGAGGAAATCGACCTGACCGACGATAACGCCGCCCGCAGGGACGCCAGGGTGCAGCGGGGCGACATCGAGTTCAAAAACGTGTCCTTCCGCTACTACAAGAATTCCGAGCACCCGGTGCTCTCCGACATCAATCTGAAGATCAGCGGCGGCCAGACGGTGGGCATCATCGGTTCCACCGGCTGCGGTAAGACCACGCTGGTGTCCATGATTCCGCGCCTGTACGACGTGGACGCGGGCCAAGTGCTGGTGGACGGCGTGGACGTGAAGGACTACAGCCTGTATCACCTGCGCGAGGGCGTGGGTATGGTGCTGCAGAAGAATGTGCTGTTCTCCGGCTCCATCGGCGATAACCTGCGCTGGGGCGACGAGAGCGCCACCGAGGCACAGATGACCGAGGCTGCCCAAAGCGCCCAGGCCGACGGCTTCATCCGCTCCTTCTACAACGGATATGAGACCGAACTGGTGCAGGGCGGGCAGAACGTGTCCGGCGGCCAGAAACAGCGGCTGTGCATCGCCCGGGCGCTACTCAAGCACCCGAAGATACTGATTCTGGACGACTCCACCAGCGCCGTGGACACCGCCACCGAGG
>CAMVBO010000210.1 GCA_947165745.1 uncultured Clostridia bacterium
GACAGCGCGATGGTCATCACCACGAAGGCGATGGTCAGCGACAGGCGGTTCTTGTTGGAGAAGAACAGCTTTTCCAGCAGTGTGAGCAGCCCGCCCATGGCCGCGCCCAGGATCAGCGAGCCCAGGATCTCCAGCACGGGGTTCACGATCACCGAAACCACGTTCAGCACGCCGCCCTCCATGGCCTGGGCGATGCCGAAGGACACCGCGAACACCACCAGGCCCACGGCGTCGTCCAGGGCGACGATGGGCAGCAGCAGGTCCGTCAGCGGGCCCTTGGCCTTGTACTGGCGCACGACCATCAGCGTGGCCGCCGGGGCCGTGGCCGCGGCGATGGCGCCCAGGGTGATGGCCACCGGCAGGGGCAGCACGTCCGGGCCCAGGATGAAATGGAGCGCCACCAGCGCGCCGTCCACCAACAGCGCGGCCGTCACCGCCTGGATGATGCCGATGACCGTGGCGGTCTTGCCCGTCTTTTTCAACTGGCCCAGGCGAAACTCGTTGCCGATATCAAAGGCGATGAAGCCCAGGGCCACGGTGGAAAACGAGCCCACCGCGTTCAGCGCCTCCATGGAGCCGAAGCCCAGGCCGGGAACCTTCAGCGCTCCCAGCACGTAGGGCCCCACCAACACGCCGGCGATCAGAAACGCCGTGACATCCGGGAACTTCAAATTCAGCTTCTTGAACACGCGGGTCATGATCAGGCCCGCAAACAGGGCAAAGGCGACGGACAACAGGGATTGCATAGTATCAGAACCTTTCAGTGCATTCGGCCCGAAGGCCAAATGCTATTATAGCACCCCTGCGGCCGGGTTCAACCACATTGTGTTATTTTATTCCGATAATATGAATAAAAAACCGACCCCGGCCAGTGCCTCCGTTCGGGATGACAGCGCGATGTCTGTTATCCCGAACGAAGCGGCAGCGGAGTCGAAGGCTGTGCTTTTCAGAAGCAGGCTTATTTCCCGAACAGGCCCTTCAGTTTGCCCAGCAGGCCTGCAGCCTGGCCCAGGTCGATGTTCGACAGGTCGATCTTGCCCTTCACGCCCTCGATGACCTGGTTGATCTGATCGTCCGGCAGGTCGATGCCGAAGGTCTTTTCCAGCAGCTCCACGGGATTGCTGAGGAAGCTCTTGATCAGTTCGGGGTTGCCCGTCAGCTTGGCGACGACATCGCTGATGATCTTCTGGATATCCATAGGTATCTTCTCCTTTCATGCGCGTGCGCGCTTCCGATTATTATTATAGTCCCCCGCCGCGAAAATGGCAAGCGGGAATCACCGCACGGATTTAATATGAAGCGCTTATAATCTGTGATGAATCGAGCCAGGGGAGGCGAATGTATGGACCAGTTTGCGCGGACGGAGCTGCTGCTGGGTTCGGCGGCCATGGAAAAGCTGGGCGCGGCGCGGGTGGCGGTGTTCGGCGTGGGCGGCGTGGGCGGCTATGTGGTGGAAGCCCTGGCCAGAAGCGGCGTCGGCGCGCTGGAATTGTTCGACGATGACGCGGTGAGCCTCACCAACCTGAACCGCCAGATCGTGGCCACCCACGAAACCCTGGGCCAGAGCAAGGCCGAGGCCATGGCCTCGCGGGTTCGCAGCATCGCGCCGGGGTGCGAGGTCGTCCCACGGCGGATGTTCTACATGCCGGAAAACGCCGACGAGGTGGACCTGACGCGCTTCGATTACGTGGTGGACGCGGTGGACACCGTGGCCGCCAAGCTGGAGCTGGCCGCGCGATGCGAAGCCCTGGGCGTGCCGATCATCAGCGCCATGGGCGCGGGCAACAAGCTGGACCCCACGAAGCTGGTGGTCTCGGACATCCGCAAGACCTCCGTCTGCCCGCTGGCCAGGGTGATGCGCCGGGAGCTGAAAAAGCGGGGCGTGAAGAAGCTGAAAGCCGCCTGGTCCACCGAGCCGCCGGTCGCGGCCAAGGGCGCGCCGATCGAGGACGCCGGCCCCCATCCCCGCCGCAGCGTCCCCGGCAGCACCGCCTTCGTGCCCTCGGCCATGGGCCTGGTCATCGCGGCGGAAGTGGTGAAGGACCTGACCGAAGCATAAAAGACGCCGGAACCTTTTGGTTCCGGCGTCGCCGTTCCCTCAATACATCTTGTCGGACACCTTCAGCTTCCGCTGAGCGTTCTCACAGGCTTCCAGCGCGTTTTTGATCCGGTCCTCGGCCAGCTGGTCGCGCATGCGCTGGCGATAGACCTTGTCCCAGCGCTTCATGCAATAGCCGATGCTGGCATAGCCCACGATCTGGGCGTTGGTGCGGTTATAGATCCGGTTGCTGACCGCCGCGCCGGAATTGCCCTCCACGGTATACACCAAATCCTTTTCCGGGTCGTATTCCACCACGATGCCCACATGGTTCGGGAAATTGGGATCCTTGGACACGCGGTCGTGATGGAAGAAGATCAGGTCGCCGGGCTCGGGGATGTACTCGTCCTCGTCGTCGATGTAGCGCTTGCCCAGCTTGTTCTTCCAGCGGTTGCAGTTGGCCTCCTGGGGCAGCATCCAGCGGGGAACGCCCGCCATCTCCAGGCAGTAGCTGGCGAACATGGCGCACCATTCCTCAAAGGGCATCCCGGCCCACTGGCCGTAGTAGCTCCACCCCTGCACCGACTTGTCGTCGCGGACGATGAAGTTGTGCTCGCTCTCCTTGTAGCCCACCTGGGACCTGGCCACGGCCACCACCCGCTCGGCCAGGGTCATGTCCGCGTTCAGCTTCGGCAGCGCCGGGGCCTCGTCCGGCTTGTCGTCGGAGGCCTTGATCACGGCTTCGTCCGAGCCGGTGGCGCCCACGGCGTCCGTCACCTTCAGCTTCAACTTGTGATCGCCGAAGCCGAAGGCGTCGCAGACCACCTTGTCGACCACATCCTTGCTGGTGTAGATCTTGCGCTTCTTGTACTCGATTTCGATGGTCACGTCGTAGGGCTCAACGCCGCCCGTGATGCTCAAATCGTAGATCAGCTCTTCGTCCCCAACCCGGGCCCAGGTCACGGCGGGCTTGGCCTTGACGACCAGCTTGCCGGCGCGAACCGTCAGCTGACACTTCTCGGTGGTGGTGCTCAGGTCGCCGCCGACGGCAGTCACCTCGACGGTGTAGATGCCGGACTGCTCCGGCTTCCAGGTGAACTGATCGTCCTTGCAGATGCCGGAGCCGCCGTCCAGGCCGTCGCTGCGCCTGGCGCTCCACTCCACGCTCTCGGCGTTCTCCGAATGGAAGGTGAAATGCGCCTCCAGGCCCAGCAGGATGTCCGCCTTGTCCGGCTTCAGCTTGCTCACCTTCACCTCGGGCAGCGGGGCGGGCTCTCCGGGGGGAACCTCCGCGGGCTCCGTCGTCGTTCCCTCCTCGGGTTCCGTGGACGGCTCCGCGTCGGGATTTGTCGCGGGCGTCTCGGCGGGCGTATCGTCCGCCGAGGTCGTCGTTTCCTTGGGCTTTTCCTCCGCCGGGGTCGTCGGCGTTTCCGCGGGCGTCTCGGCGGGCTTTTCCTCCGCCGGGGTCGTCGGCGCTTCCGCGGGCTTATCGGCGGGCTTCTCCTCCGCCGGGGTCGTCGGCGTTTCCGCGGGCTTTTCAGCGGGCTTTTCCTCCGCCGGGGCCGTCGGCGTTTCCGCCGCCTTTTCGGCGGGCTTCTCGGCGGCCGGGGCCGGCGCGGGTGCGGGCTTCTCAGCGGGCTCCGCAGCCGGGGCCGGCGCTGGAGCCGGCGTGGGCTTCTCAGCGGGTTTTTCCGCGGGCTGCTCCACAGCCGGCTCGTCCTCAGCGAAGGCCGGCGGCGCCGCGGTCATGCTCGATATCATCAGAATCAAGGCGCAGAGCAACGCCAGGAATCGATTGAACTTCATATTATTTCCTCCCCCGTGCCCAACCGGATCAACAGACGCCGGCGGCGCCTTTTCAAGGGTTATCCTATCATTTCCAATGTTACTTGAATATTGTAACACATCACTCGGCATCTGTCCATGCCCCCGGTCGATTTGTTTCAATTTTATTACAATTCATGGGGCACCGATCTTCATTTGTCAAACCACCGTCATATTTTAACATTGGAATTGACCCTTCCCCGCCGCCCCGCGCATTGCATTGCCGGGGTTAGAATGGTATAATGATTAGGCGACCGGCCCCAAAGGGCGATTGGCCGGGACGGCGGCTCCCGCTGGGCAGACGCCGTAGATCGCGGTATAACGCCCGCAACCCCATCTGATGAAAGAAGGTAAAACCAATGCTTCGCAAAATCACTTCCCTGATCGTCGTACTGGCCCTGATGCTGCTGCCCGCCGCGATGGCGGAAACCGTGCGCGTGGGCGCGCTGAAGGGCCC
>CAMVBO010000211.1 GCA_947165745.1 uncultured Clostridia bacterium
TAGGGGTCATAGCCCAGCACGTCCATGCCCAGGGCCACGCCCGCGTTGGCCACCTGCAATCCGATGGCGCCCAGGCCGATGACGCCCAGGGTCTTGCCCGACAGCTCCGGGCCGATGAACTGCTTTTTGCCGGCCTCCACCTGCTTTTCCACGGTCGTCTCGCCGTCGGAGAGGCCCTTGCACCACTCGATGCCCTCGGAGATCTTGCGGCTGGCCAGCAGCAGGCCCGCCAGTACCAGCTCCTTCACGGCGTTGGCGTTGGCGCCGGGGCTGTTGAACACCACCACGCCGTGCTCGGCCATGGCGTCCAGCGGGATGTTGTTCACGCCCGCGCCGGCACGGCCCACGCACAGCAGGTTTTCGTTGATGGGCATGTCGTGCATGCTGGCGCTGCGCACCAGGATGCCGTCCGGGTTCTCCACTTCGCTGCTGACCAGGAAGTCGCTGTCGGCCAGAATACCGTGGTAGACCGGGGAAATCGAATTCAGCTTTTTGATGTTATACATATCACTTGTTCTCCATTTCAAAGGACTTCATAAACTCGGCCAGCTTCTTCACGCCCTCCATGGGCATGGCGTTGTAGATGCTGGCGCGGATGCCACCCACCACGCGGTGGCCCTTCAGGTTCACCATGCCGTTGTCTGCGGCAGCCTTCACGAACGCAGCGTCCAGGTCGGGGTTGGGGGTGGTGAAGGTCACGTTCATGCGGCTGCGGGATTCGGGGCTGGCCGTCGGGCGATAGAATTTGCTGTCGTCCAGCAGGTCATACAGCAGCTTGGCCTTTTCGATGTTCACCTTTTCGATGGCCTCCACGCCGCCCTGCTTCTTCAGCCACTTCATGCACAGGCCGGCCATGTAGATGGCGTAGGTGGGCGGGGTGTTCAGCATGCTGCCCTTCTCGTCCATGATCTTCCAATCCATGATTTTGGGGGTGTTGGGCATGGCCCGGCCCAGCAGGTCGCGCCGGACGATGACGATGGTCAGGCCGGCGGGCCCCACGTTCTTCTGGGCGCCGGCATAGGCCACGCCGAACCGGTTGATGTCATACACCTCGCTTAAGATGTTGGAGGACATATCCGCCACCAGCGGCACGCTGCCGGTATCGGGCAGCTCGTAATAGCGGGTGCCGTAGATGGTGTTGTTGGTGGTGATATAGAAATAATCCGCCTTGGGGTCGAAGTCGGCCTTGTTCAGCTTGGGAATATAGGCGTAGTTGTCCTCCTTGGAGGAGCCGACCACGTGAACATTGCCGTACTTTTTCGCCTCCACCAGCGCGCCGTGGGCAAAGTTGCCGCTGTCCACGTAATCGGCGCTGCCGCTGCCGGTCATCAGGTTCATGGTGATGGCGGCAAACTGGCCGGTGGCGCCGCCCTGCAAAAACAGCACCGCGTAGGTCTGGGGAATGTGCATCAGATCCCGCAGCGTGGCCTCGGTCTCGTCAAAGATGGCCTGATACTGCTTGGAGCGGTGGCTCATTTCGGCCACGCACATGCCGGTGCCCTGGTAATCCAGCATTTCCCGCGCGGCGGTTTCCAGCACTTCCTGGGGCATCGTGGAGGGGCCGGGGGCGAAGTTGTAAACTCGACTCATGCAAATCGTCCTTTCGGAATGGTGTCGGCCGGCATTTGCGCCGGGATGGTTCCGGGCTTTATTATAGTACCTCAATGTGAGGAAATCGGGTACAGTTCGTTAAATGTGTCTATCGTTGAAAAACATGTGTGCGCGATTGACGGAATCAGGGGCTTCGCCCCAGGGAACAGGGACAAGGGAACAGCAAGCGGGAATGGCCTGGGCAAATAGGCGTTTCAACGACTGTTCTTAACCCTGCCATGCTATACTATCTATAATTGTAGGATTTGATAGGTCGGGCGGTGCAGCGCCGTCCCTGTGAAAAAACAGCGACAACAGGATGATTCCTGCTCCCTGCTCGCCACTCCCTCAACAGGAGGTCCTTCCCCTTGGCACGCACGCAGCGCGTATTCAAGACCACGATGCTCGTCACCGCGGTCATCATATTGAGCAAAGTGTTCGGCTTTGCGCGGGACATGATCCTGGCCAACTACTTCGGCACGGGCATGGCCAACGACGCCTATGTCTCGGCCTACAGCCTGTTTTACCTGCCGGTGCTGCTGTTCAACTCCTGCATCTCGGCCACGCTGATCCCCCTGTACGTGGAGCAGCGAGAGCAGCACAGCCTGAAACAGTCCAACCACTTCGCCAGCAACACGCTGAATTTGTTTGCGCTGGCGGCGCTGGCGATCTCGGCGCTGTTTTACGTGCTGGCGCGGCCGCTGGTGCGGGTGATCTACATGGGCTTCGACCCGGGAAAGACTGAATTGACGGTGCACCTGGTGCGGGTGATGCTGCTCAGCCTGGTGTGCAACATCACCTCCATCAGCCTGGCCAGCCTGCTGAATGCCGCCGAAAAGTATGTGGCGGCCCAGCTGACCGGCTTCCCGCTGAACCTGTGCGTGATGCTGGCGGCGGTGGTGTTCTCCGAGCGATACGGCATCATGGCCGTGGGCTGGGGCGTGTTCGCGGCGAACATCCTGCAATTCCTGATCCTGATCCCGTTCCTGCGGGGCTGGTTCCGCTACTCCCCGACGCTCGACTTCAGCGACAAGCGCTTCCACAGGCTGGTGGCGCTGGCCGGGCCGGCGATGCTGTCCATGGGCATCAGCGAGCTGAACCACATGATCGACCACACGCTGGCCTCCGGGCTGAACCCGGGCGACATCAGCGCCATGAGCTATGCCTACCGGCTGATCACGTTCCTGCTGGGCATTTTGATGGTGCCGCTGACCACGATCATGTTCTCGAAGATGAGCCGCCTGGCCGCCGAGCACGACAGGGACGGCATGCTGGACGTGCTGCGCCGGTGCGTGCTGGTCATCGCGCTGGTGGCGCTGCCCATCGTGGCCGTGGCCGTGGTGATGAGCCTGGATGTGATCAAGTTCGCCTACATGCGCGGCCGGTTCGATATGAATTCCGCCCGGGTGACGGCGGGCATCCTGGTGTGCTATGTGGTGGGCGTGCCCGCCTTCGGCCTGCGTGACTTTTTGAGCCGCGTGTTCCACTCCATCCAGGACACCAAGACGCCCTTCCGCGTCAGCTGCCTGGTGGTGGCGCTGAACATCGCGCTGAACCTGGTCCTGCGCATCTTTCTCGGCGCAAACGGCCTGGCCCTGGCCACGTCCATCGCCGGCACCACGGGCATGTGCGCGCTGCTTTTGCTGCTGAAAAAGCGCTTCGGGCACCTGGGCTTCGGGGCCATCGCGGCGGAGCTTGCGAAGATCGCGGCGGCCGCGCTGGTCTGCGGCGGGGTGTGCGCGCTGATGAACCGGGCGCTGCCCCCGGCGTTTGGCACGGGCCAGACGTTCCTGCGGCTGGCCGCCTGCGCGGGCGTTTCGCTGATCGCCTACGCCGCCGGCTGCGTCGTTCTGCGGGTCAGAACCATCCGCACCTTCGCGGCGGACGTGCTGCGGCGGCGCTGACAAAATTCGATTTCCCCGCCTTTTCGCGCTGTACAATCGCAGAATAATGTGATACAATGATGCTACAAATATATGGAGGGGGAATACCCATGAAGAAGCTCAGCATCCTTCTCGCCCTGATTCTCGCCTTCGCGTGCCTGACGGCCGCCATGGCGGAGCCCGAGACCGACCATGCGTTCCCGAACCCCGTCCCCATTCAGAACAAATCCGATGTGATCGGCAAGTGGTCCTTCGTCGGCGCGCGCCTGTTGGACATGTATCTCAGCGCGGAGGCCATCGGCCTCTCCGCGGATATGACCATCACCGAAACCGGCCTGACGCTCACCTTCGGTGAGGACTATAGCGCCTCCTCCTGGGAGATCCTGGACGACGGCAGCCTGCAGTTCACCGATCCCGACGGCTCCACCGGCATCGTCCTCTACAACGACGACGACACCCTGTGCACCGACACCGTCACCGAGATCGACGGCACGTCCTACACCCTGACGCTGTACTTTGGCCGGAATCCCCAGGCCTGATTCAATCGGCAAAGCAGGGCTGTCTTGCGCGGACAGCCCTGTTATCATGCCGGGACATCTGTAAAGGAGACGCCCATGAACGACGAGGAACGGATCATCACCACCGGCTATCGCGAGGAAGAGGACGACGCGGAGCTTTCGCTGCGCCCCCATTCGCTGGCGGAATACTTCGGCCAGGACAAGCTGAAGCAGAGCCTGACGGTCTACATGCAGGCCGCCATCACCCGCCATGAGCCCCTGGACCACATCCTGCTCTACGGCCCGCCCGGCCTGGGCAAGACCACGCTGGCCGGCATCA
>CAMVBO010000212.1 GCA_947165745.1 uncultured Clostridia bacterium
GTTTCGAGTGGATTGGGCTGCATTTCAAGGCGGTTTTCCGCAGGCTTAGTGGCATTGAGCGCCCGGAAGGGGCTGTCTCAAAACATACTCTTTGAGACAGCCCTTTGCGTATGCGGTCAGGATTCCTTCGCCGCCGCTTCTGCATCCTCAGAGATGCGGCTGCGGATTTGCAGCATTTTTTCATCCAGCCTTGCGCTGTCCTCCGCGCACGCTTCCAATTCTTTGGCCAGCTGCTCCGCGGTTTGAGGGTTGAGGTTCTTCTTGTACCGAAGCTTATGTTCAAGGCTCGCCCAGAAATCCATAGCTATCGTCCGCATCTGAACTTCTACAAACATGTCTTTTTTTCCGTTTTCAGTATAAATCGGCGTTTTGATGATGAGATGCAGGCTTCGATAACCGCTCGGCTTGGGATTCTTAATATAATCCTTGCGTGTAATCAGGGTCACGTCTTCCTGGGCGAGGAAGCATTCCTCTATCCTGTAAATATCGTCGACAAAGGAACAGACGACCCGAACGCCGGCCACATCCATTAAGTTTTCTTCCACCGATTCGATGGAGATCGGCAGATGGTTCTTTTCCAGCTTCCGAATAATGCTGTCCAATTCTTTGACCCTGGATTTGATGGATTCGATCGGGTTATGCTCCCCCTGGATGGACAGCCGGTTATTCAAAATGTTGAATTTGGTTTCCACCTCCATCACGGCGCACTGATAATTCAACAGCATGCTGTAAACAGGGTCGAAATCAGCGTGCATCTGCTCAAGGTATTGCTCGATGTTCATGTTGTCGACGGTCTGATTGGTTTCATTCTGCATGGAAAGGGCTGGGCTGCTCTTTGTGTTGTTGCTGTTCACTTCCGGATCTCTCCCTTCTTCGTTCTCTGGCGCATATTGTTATTGGACCCCATTCTGCCGAATTACGACTATCGCACCATTGAAAGCCAACAGCACGATTGGCTATCGTGATTCTGTCATCATGCTGTTGTCATTGTAAAAGCGCGTTTTAACTGCAAGTATACTTCAACGATTCTATGAATCATTATATCCTCACAGCGCGGGGCCGTCAAGCGTTCAATTCCCGTTTTCAATTTCATCTCGGATAATCATTTCTTTATAGAGTGGACCAACAATCTTTGCACATTTAAAACTTCATAGAACCTTCTTATCCCATAAGCACATTCCATGTTATAATGATTAGGCAACCAGCGCGAAGCGCGGTTGGCCGGGGCACCGAGCCCCATAGGGCAAGCGCTGTTCGCTTGCCGGAATCATTGGCCGGCCCGCCGGAAGCTTCCGGCAGGCAAGGCCATGCGAATGGATATACCGTGGCGGATCCGTACTGCTGAATGCCGATGGACCTGAATCCAAAACTGCGCGACTATAACAGGAGAGGGATAATATGAATAACACATGGAATTGGAATGACGCCGCTGTTGACTACGCACTTCTCGAAAAAGTGAATCCCGTGTTCAATACCGCCAAGATGACGCTTTTTCAGCTGGCCGCCAATGGCGACGCGGATGCCGCCACGCTGGCCAAGCGCATGGGACTTACCCTGGACGCGACGCAGAACAGCGCCACCACCAAGGCGTCACCGGAGCAGGTGATGGGCGGTACGATCATGCTGGAAATACGCTACCGCACCATGGCGCGTCTGGCGGAGGAATCCGGCTTTACGCTGGTAGACCTTCCCTGCGGCTATACGCCGAGAGCCATCGAATTTGCGAAGAAGGGCCTGCCTTATTATGGTTTGGACCTCCCGGCGGTCATTCATGAGGCTGCGGAGAAGATCCCCGCGCTGATCCCGCCGGAGCGGCGCGCGTTCGCCCATTTCCGGGCGGTGGACGCGACCAACTACGCCTCGCTGGAAAAGGCCCTTGAGGACATCGACGGCCCCGTCTGCGTCAACACAGAGGGCCTGCTGATGTACTTTACCGATTCGGAGGCCGGGGCGCTCTGCGACAACATCCGCCGCATTCTGGAGAAAAAGGGTGGGTGCTGGTACACGGCGGATGTGGAATGCTCCCTGCAATACATCATCGTCATGCGAGCGCTGGTGGGCGACCGTTTCATGGAGATCATGAAGAATGCCTCCCAGCAGGTCAAGGACAAGTCGGACGTGGTGATCGGCAGGAGCGCGCTGATCGCCTCTCCCGCGGACATGGCAGGAAGCATTAAAACCGCGATGGCTTTTCTGGCAAAGCACGGTCTGAAGGCTGAGCGCGTCGATGTTGCCGCGCACATGCCGAAGCTGGATTCCCTGGACAGGGTCAGCGCCGAGCAGGCCGACGCGGTCCGCGAGGGCATGAAGCACTCCGCCTTCTGGAAGATCACGCCAAGCGGAGCGGCTGTCGCGCTTCCCAGCGCTGAAACGGATGGCTTTCAGGTGAACGCCTCCATCCAGGACGGCGTCCTGTCCCTCGCGCTGACGGGGCGGCTGGATACGATCACGGCGCCCAGCCTGCTGTCGTTCTATGAAAAAACGAAGGCAGAGCAATCGGTGGACGCCGTGGAGGTGGATTGCAGCCGCCTCGACTACATCTCCTCCGCCGGCCTGCGCGTACTGCTGATCATGCATAAGGCCTGCAAAGGCGGTGTTTCGCTGCGTGGCAAGAATGAAGTCGTTTCAGAAATCATGTGTCAGACGGGCTTCGATTCGATTTTCCATTGATTTGTCGACTGCTTGCCAAGCTCTGAAAGGTTTATAAAGCCGGATAAACCGCGAAGTATGTTTTCGATTCTGCGCGCTTCATGTATAAATGAAGCGCGCAATTTACCGACAGGAATCGCTTTATTGTACAATCGCATCGGATTAAGCGACCACATTCCAGGCCGCATTCGCACGGCGGCTTCCGCTCGTGCAATCACTTGATCCAATCCACCATTTCAAGCTTATTCCGACTGCAGCGCGTCGTAGCCCTCTTCCCCGGTGCGGACGCGCACGACGTTTTCAACATCGGTGATGAAGATCTTGCCATCGCCGATGTGGCCGGTGTGCAGCACGCGCTTGGCGGTTTCGACGACCATGCGGACCGGGACCTTGCTGACCACGATATCCACCTGCACCTTGGGCAGCAGCGTGACCTCCACGGGCGTGCCGCGGTAGTACTCCGGCTTGCCCTTCTGTGTGCCGTAACCCATGACATTCGTCACCGTCATGCCGGTAATGCCGATCTTGTTCAGGTTCTTCTTGAGGGGCTCCAGGCTGGCGGGACGGCAGATGATACGCACATTGGTGTAGATGGGCACGTCGGGCGCCTTCTCCTTTGCTGCTCGCACGGGCGTTTCATAATCCCCGGCGGGAATCGCCACGGGTTCGACCTCCTCCACAGCGCCGTCCGCCATGATGGTGAAGCCGGAATAGGCGGTGTGCAGGCCGTGCTCCGAGCGATCCAGGCCTATGGTCTCATCCTCGGCGCTGGCCCGCAGGCCGATGGTGGCCTTGATGATGGAGAACACAATGGTGATGACCACCGCCGTCCAGGCGATCACCGCGCCGACGCCCAGCAGCTGCACGCCCAGGAATTTGAGCCCACCGCCATAGAACACGCCCTTCATCGTGGAGCCGCCCGTGGCGAACAGCCCGGTCAGGATCGTGCCCAGCGCGCCGCACACGCCGTGTACGGAGATCGCGCCGACGGGGTCGTCGATCTTCACGACCTTGTCGAAAAACTCCACCGACAGCACCACCGCCAGGCCGCAGCACAGGCCGATGATCGCCGCGCCGAAGGGATCAACGGCATCGCAGCCCGCCGTAATGCCCACCAGCCCCGCCAGGGAGGCGTTGAAGGTCATGGACACATCCGGCTTGCCGTAGCGCAGCCAGGTGAAGATCATGGTGGTCAGCGTCGCTACGGCGGCGGCCAAATTGGTGTTGAAGAATACCAGGCCGGCGGAGACGATCAGCTCGTCGCTGTCCATGCCCACGGTGCTGGCGCCGTTGAAGCCGAACCAGCAGAACCAGAGGATAAACACACCCAAAGCCGCGATGGACAGGTTGTGGCCGAGGATCGCCCTGGGCTTGCCGTCCGCGCCGTACTTGCCGATGCGGGGCCCCAGCATCTTCGCGCCGATCAGGGCACACACGCCGCCCACCATGTGCACGCAGGTGCTTCCGGCGAAGTCGTGGAAGCCCAGGTCACTCAGCCAGCCGCCGCCCCAGATCCAGTGTCCGGACACGGGATAGATGAACAGGGAGATCGCCGCCGAGTAGACGCAATAGGCGGAGAACTTCGTGCGCTCGGCCATGGCTCCGGAGACGATGGTGGCGCTGGTGGCGCAGAACACCGTCTGGAAGATGGCGTAGG
>CAMVBO010000213.1 GCA_947165745.1 uncultured Clostridia bacterium
ATGGCACTACAGGGGCTTTTGGCCAGCGGCCAGGACGCGCTGACCGCGCGCGCTTTAAGGCGGGCGATCCAGTCGGCGCTGCCGATCGTGGGCGGCGAGGTTTCGGATTCTGCGGGCGTGCTGCTGGGCAGCGCCGTCGCCGCGCGTAACGCCGTGGGCGTCGCTGGGATGCTGGCGGCGCTGGCTGTCTGCGCCGCGCCGATCGTCACGCTGGCGCTGTCGTCCCTCTCGCTGAGGCTGGCCGCCGCGGTTCTTGAACCGGTGTGCGATGCGGGTATCACGCGCATCACTGGGGATTTCGCCGCGATGGCGCAGTTGCTGGTGGCCATATGCGCTGGAGGCGTGATGATGTCGGTGCTGTGTCTGGGCGCGTGCCTGGCGCTGCTGGCGGGTTGACGGGAGGTGGCATCATAGATGACGGAGGCGTTGTCCGATGCGGCGAGGGAGCTTTTCGCCATGTGCGTCTGTGCCGCCGCAATGGAAACGCTCGCGGGGGAGCGGCGCGGCGAAGCGGGCTTTCGTTCGGTCTGCGCGCTGGCCATCGCGGTGCGGACGCTGCGGCTCATCTCGCAGCTGCTTGGCGTCGCATAAATAATCTAAAGGACGAAACAGCCATGCCAAACGGCCTGTGGGAAAGATTGCGCGGCGCGCGGGGCATCGGGATGCTGGCGGCGCTGGCACTGGCCGCGCTGCTGGCGCTGGCGCTGCTCCATGCCGGCGGAGGAACGGCAAACAACGGGAGCACGGAACTGGAAATCAGGTTGGAGCGGCTGCTGTCCGCCATAGAAGGCGCCGGCAGCGTCCGCGCGATGATCACCCAGGGTGAGGACGGCTCGCCCTCCGGCGCTGTGGTCGTGACGGATGGGCTGAAGGACATCTCGACCTATCTGAAGCTGCAGAACGCCGTGATGACGCTGCTCGGGCTGGACGCGTCGCAGGTAGAGATCATCGGCGCAGAGTTTGGAGGCGGATAGATGAAAAGAAACGTCATGCGGGCAGTCGCCGCGTTGGCGATGCTCTCATTATTGGCGCTGGACACGGCCATCACATGGCATCTGGCCTCTCGGAACAGGACAGCGCCGGCGGCTGTGCCCGCAGATCTCCAGGCTGTGGACCCGCTGGACCAGTTTCGCCTGGAGCGCGAGCAGCTGACCGCGCGGCAGGAGGCCCAGCTGAACGACATCATCTACAACAATTCGAGCGATTCCAGGACCGTGTCCCGGGCCCAGGCGCAGTTGATGAGCCTGATGGAACGCCGGGAGCAGGAGGTGACCCTGGAGGGCATACTCCAGGCACGGGGCTTCGACGGCGCGCTCGTCAGCGTGGACGAGCGTTCGGCAAACGTTCTTTTGCGCCGGGAGGCCGTCACCAGCCGCGAATCGGCGGTCATTTTGGAGCTGGTCATGCGTCAAACCGGCCTCACCGGCGGCAATGTGAAAATCATTCCGGTAAAATAACGGAAAGTGTTTGCGCATTCGCCGGTTTTCTGCTATAATAGGTTCTGTATAAGGAGGTATGCACCATGAGCGAGAATTATCCTTCCGATGTCAAGCTGAATGAGAACCCCAACGGCACGGTTTCCTTCGCAACGGAAGTTGTCGCCACCATCGCCGGTCTGGCCGCGACGGAGGTCGACGGCGTCGCCAGCATGATCTCGCCTTCCGCAGGACTTGCCGATATGTTTTCCCGCAAGAGCAACCGCAATCTGACCAAGGGCGTTCGCATAGACCTGGAGGACAACCGCGTGTCCGTGGATATCACCATCACGGTGGACTACGGCTCTCCGGTGCCGGACGTGGCCCGCAACATCCAGGAGAACGTCAAGAAGGCCATCGAAACCATGAGCGGTCTGGACGTGCACAATGTGGACGTGCACGTGACCGGCATCAGTTTTGAACGCGAACAGCGCGCCAATGCCGAGCTGGACGAGCAGCACCGCAAGATGCTGGAGGAGACCGAGGAAGCCGACGCCGCGACGGCGGCGGCTGCCGAGCCCGCCAACGACGATGTGATCGAGGTTCAGGAGGCCGTCACCGAGGACGATGACGACGTTGACCTGGAGTCTGAGGACGCGCTCGACGATTCCGAAGAGCCGGAAGAGAATCCCGAGGATGAAGCGAACGAGGAATCCGAGGCATCGGACGACGACTTGGACGAGGCCGACTACGCCAGAGGCTGACGCCCTGGATTTCACACAGGAATGGTGATTTGATATGAAATTGAATGCAGGCAAGCGGATACTGATGTTCTTCCACTGGCTGGTTTCGCTGCTGATCGTGGCGGCCTTCGCCCTGTATCTGATCGTACCGGAATTCCTGACGAAGTATTACGACAAACTGGTGGAGAAGATCGGCTTCAACAGCGTCAAGATCATCGGCATCGCGCTGCTGGCGATCTACGTGATCCTGGCCGTGGCCCAGGTGCTTTTGATCTTCAGGCGCAGAAAGCGCTCTGACCGGGGCTTCATCGTGGTCGATTCCAGCGACAGCGGCAAGGTGCGCATCGCGATTTCCGCCATTGAGCAGATGGTTCGCCAGTCCGTGGGAAACATCGACGGCCTGACGGATATGAAGATCGGCATCGACAATCAGGACGACGCCGTGGGCATCCGCGTGAACGCCTCCATCGAGAGCGGGCGGCACGTGCCCACCATCACGATGAACATGCAGCGGGCGATCCGCCAGTTCGTGGAGACCAACTGCGGCGTCGCCGTGCGAACGGTGTCGATCAGCATCAATTCTGTCGTCAACCAGGCAGAAGGCTCCCGCCGCCATCGCCGCGGCAAGGCCCAGGAAACCCCTTCGGCAACGCCCGTCGCGGTGAGCGAGCCCGAGACTTACAGCATTCCCCAAGAGGAGCCGGAGCCTGAACCGGTTGTGTATGCGGCGCCCACGTTTGTGGAACCCGCGCCCATCGTCGATCCCCAGCTCGCTCCGGAAGCGCCGGCGGCTCCAGCCTTTGATCTGGACGCGCCTTACGAGTCCGAATTTGCCAAGGACCTGGCCGAAATGAAAGCCCGGGAGGCCGCTGAAGCCGTAAGCGAAGCTGATGTCGTCGAAGGCGAAGGGCTGGACGCGGATGAGGAATAGGCGTACTGAAAAGTGAGATAATTCTGTTGCGGCGGCGCGATTATCGCGCCACCGCATACTTGCGTCAGGGTTTGTCGACCGTCGAAAGCCCGTCGGCATATGAATGACGAACACTGACGGGCACACCGATTCAATCGCGGCGCGACGCCGCAGAAAGCTGGTAAACAAATGGATAGAGCATTGGCCCGCGCCTGCGCCATGAAGCTGATCTACGAATGGGAGATGGGCGGCGACGGCGGCGAGGAGACCCGCCTGAACCTGCTGGAGATCAAACCGAACGAGCGCGAGGCGGACTACATGAACCGCATGGCTGAAGGCGTGATGCAGAACGCGGAGGCCCTTGACGCGCAGCTGACCCCATATCTGCGGGGATGGACCATCGAACGGCTGACCCGGGTGGACCTTGCGATCCTGCGCCTGGCGGTCTATGAACTGAGGCTGGGCGAGACGCCGGCAGGCGTGGTCATCAACGAGGCCGTGGAACTTGCAAACCAGTATTCCACCGACAAAGCCGGCGCTTTCGTCAATGGGGTGCTGGGCAACCTGGCCCGCGACCTGGAGGATAAGCGCGAGGGCGGTGAGCTCTGACATGTGGCAGCCGACGAGCACGCCGATCACCGTTTCGGAGCTGAACGAATACGCGCGCAAGCTGCTGGCCGGGGACACGCTGCTCAGGAGCCTGGAGGTCACCGGTGAAATCACCGGATACAAGCATCACTACGCCACCGGACACCGCTATTTCTCCCTCAAGGACGAGAGCGCCCGCGTGCAGTGCGTGATGTTCCGGCAGAATGCCATAGGCCTGGATTTTCAGCCCACGGACGGCATGCGGGTGACGGTTCGCGCTTCGGCCTCGCTGTTCGTGCGGGACGGCAGCTATCAGCTGTATGTCACCAGTATGCGCGCCTCCGGCCAGGGCGACCTGTTCGCCCGCTTTGAAAAGCTGAAGCAGAAGCTGATGGCCGAGGGCCTGTTCGACCCGGCGCGCAAGCGTGAGATCCCCCGGATGCCCAGGATCGTGGGCGTGGCCACCTCCCGCGCCGGCGCGGCCATACGCGACATCGTACAGGTGGCCAGGCGTCGCAACCCCAACGTGGGCATATTGCTGGCCCCGTGCGCGGTGCAGGGGGAGGGCGCGGCGGAAGAAATCGTGCACGCCATACAGCGTCTGAACGCCAACGGCGAAAGCGACGTGATCCTGGTGGACGC